>CAIYTD010000077.1 GCA_903928955.1 Oligoflexia bacterium
AAACAACTTTACGAAATTTTAACTCGTTTAAGATAAGTTTTTAACAGAGGACTGTCGAATCTTTGAGATAGCCCTCCTAATCTCGCAGTGTTTACTTATGGAAATAATAAAATGACAACAAAAATGGGTGGTCGAATTGTTTTTCTGAGTAGAATGGTAAAGTTTTAATGAATACTGACTCATTGCGAAACTGGTTTTTTTTGGAAAATCGAACTAATAAAATAGCTTGTTATGTCAGTTGGGAGTCATTGCAATCGTTGGTTTTGCTCGCTCTTGCGATTCTTCCGTGCTTCTATAATTTCTCAATAGGAGTGGGAGAAAATATTGATAGCTATCTTATTTTGAATAACGCTCTAAATTTTTCTTCAGCTGGCTACGTTAAGAGTAGAAGTTGGGGAGTTCCACTTTATGAAGGGGTGGTCTATCCCTTGATCTATCATTTCGGGATTACCGCAGGGAAATTTTATTCTTTGCTTTGGGTTGCAGTTATGTTGTCAGGAGTACATAGTTTTCTAAAAATGAGCAATGTCAGCGCATTTCAGACAAGGCTGGGGTGTCTAGCTATAGCTCTCTTACCATGTACAATTATTGCTGGAAATTCTATTTTAGAAACAAGCCAGGGTGCTTGCTTTGCTGTTCTTACGACTGTGAGTTTAATGAAGTTCCTAAGCCAAAGAACATACAAGCTCTTGTTGCTTACTTTTCTATTTGCAATTTTAGCAACTGCAACAAGACCTGCCTACGCAATCCTCTTGATCTCTCTGACGCTGGTACTACTTTTCGACAAAAAGTCTTCGATAAAGCTCGTCCTTACTTTGTTTATTTTTTCTATTTTATTAGCAGCTATGCCGTACCTATTGTTTTATAAACCTTTTCATTCTTTGTCAGAGAGCTTTAGAATTTTGAACACCGGCGATCCTTCATGGATGAGGATCGTAAAATCTGCAATTGGGTTTGCTGCAGTTCTTGGTTTACCAGCTTGGGGTATCATAACTGCTTCTGCTTTTTTTGAACGTTCGACCTGGAAGATGAGAGTCCAATCTAGCCCAATGAATGTCTTTTTTATTTGTGTATCAATTTGCTATGTAGTTCGGATGTTGTTGCTACCGGATGAAATAGAGTATATCTATTTTTGGTCTGTTGCTTTTTTAATGTGGATCTTTGGAACGCCCATGAGTAATAAATATACTGTTATTATTTTATTTGGAATTGCCCTACCAAATGTAGTTCAGGCGTACTTCTTTCAGAGACAAGAAAATGGTTCGGTCGGAATTAACTTTGGATTTACCTCAGGAGTATTTGAGCAAGAACGGCAAAAAAGAGCACTCAATGAATATGTAAGGAAGGACTTCGCTATCAGCGCTGCTCAGGCAATTAGAAGTTTAGGATGTGACCCAGCGGAGATTAATTCAAGTGATATTTTTATTGAGAAATTTCCGTACGGCTATGACCCCACTGACAATTGCATCTTGACTTCTATAAAGTGGTTTGCCCGAATGCGTGACGTGGTACTCCCCAGTCAGGGAGCTGAAATGGCTGAGTTTATATCTCACTATAACAAAAAACTGATTGTACACCCATTGCGTCGAGATCGAGGATGGAGGCGCTTTTTGAGATTCTACAAAGCGTATCCAGTAGAGAATTTAAAATTTTTTCATGCACAACCTAACTATTCATTGAGCACTTCAAGTATTTTTGACTAGGATGAGTTTATTTTGGAGCAGGTTGTCTAGTCTTTTTCATCAGGCTATGTTAGCACCTCCCAAGACAAGATCTCTGATCATGTCATTTCATCTACCGACTCAGCAGTAGGAAAAGGAGAATGTCTAAATTTTCGGTAGGATTCAAAGAAGGACAGACATTGTTTAAGCTACTTTCAGTTGGTTTAGCAAGTTTAAATTTTTCAACTCTATCAAGAAAAATGGAATTTCTTTGTACCCTCTAATTGTTCGAAATTTATTTTCTGCGTGCAGAAAGGTGGAGGCAACCCACCTCGTGATTTAGTCCTTACCACTTTTCCAGTTTCTTACGCGTGTTGACCTTGCTCTCATTCGATTGAATGCTTCCAGCGCCGCCCTAATTCTCGGTGGTACTGTTCAGGCCTACCGATTAGGCGGACATTCTCTCTTATTACATGAGTGAAATGGAACACATGTAAGCCTGCCTTTAATTATGAGATAATGTCATCGTAGGTTGAACAGCAGTTCTGGGTGACCTAGTAATCCGCGCTAAATGGGCTTAGGCCGCCGCGTCATGACTTTTGTCTTCGCACAGATTAGACATGTGTATGGGCAAAAGTTTAAAACATCTGAGTTTCCAAAGTTTACGCCACTATCTGAGTAACAGATGCCGCAACTTGCCGGATAAACGACAGCAAAGCAAGGTGAAGTATGCGATCCATGACGTAGTGATGAGCGCATTTGCGATGATGTATTTTCAAGATCCATCGCTACTTCAATTTCAAAAACGGCTTCGCGAGGAATGCCGCCAAGACGAGGATCACATTGAGTGGGGCCGGACTGAGTTCAAAGCAGCCCTTCATCTTTAGAGAAGTGGATCGGGGACTATAAAAAAGCTGGCTATCGAATAGAGGGACTTTATCCTCAAGAAAGAAGTGACAAAGGAAAAACCCGAGCACTTTCAAGTTCATTGAAGTTAGCCATTAAAGAGCTAAAACGAGAGAATCCTCAACTCAAGGGTCCGGCTCTGATTACCTGCCTGAGACATAAAAAAATGATTGGAGCAGATGAGCATATTAATTTCTCCACTTTATACCGCTACTTACGACAGGAGGAATTAACGACAATCAACAATGATGCTACTGATAAGCGCCACTTTGAGGCACTCCATCCAAACGAGATCTGGCAAAGCGATGTCATGCACGGCCCGCATGTACGTCACGATTGCAAATTTAAAAAAGCCTATCTGATTGCAATCATTGATGACCATTCCAGATTCATTATTCACGCTGAGTTTTACCTGGCGGAAACCCGTGAAAATTTTCTCGATTGCCTCAAGCAGGGAATACTAAAACGGGGGCTTCCACAAAAGCTCTACATTGATAACGGATCGTGCTTTAAAGCATTGCACCTGGAACATGTAACTGCTCAACTTGGCATTGGAATGAGCCATTCTAGACCCTATATTCCTCAAGGTAGAGGGAAAATCGAACGATGGTTCAAGTATGTAAGGGATCATTTTATCGGACCTTATCAGCTGAATCAAAAATCAAATAAGCTCGATCTATTGAATCACCACTTCAATGAGTGGGTAGAAGAATATAATAATCACCGAGTTCATGGAACTACAAAACAGACGCCTTATCATCGCTATCAAGCTGGGCTTGAGTGCGTTCGTCCTGCTCCGGCTCATTTGATTGACTATTTTCGCACGATAGAATTCAAGAGAGTCAAAAAAGATCGGACGATCAGGCTATTGGGAACTTTATTTGAAGCCCCTGTGGGGCTGATCGATCGACAAGTCGAGCTTCGATTTCACCCTGAAGATCTGTCACAGGTTGAAATCTTTTTCCAAAATAAGTCTTATGGAATGGCTGTACTCGTAAATCCCCATATCAATTCTCAAATTGCTCGGAACTGGGATCCCCACCCAGAATCACTCAAAACAAAAGCTGAATTAATAAAGACTCAAGTACCGTTGCAAACTGGCCAACTGTTCCAAAGTCAAAGCCAGGAGGAGTCATGAGTATCTATTGTAATTACTTTGGATTCAAATATGAGCCATTTACAGCTGAAATTAGTTCCAAAAATCTATTGAAGCTACCTTCCATGGTCGCAGTCAAAGAGCGCTTTGACTATGTCATGAATGGTGGAGTATTTTTAATTACCAGTGAAGTCGGAAGTGAACCTACCCAGATTTGGTGGACACGAGAATATATGATAAAAGGTGTCAACAAAGGTTAAAAATATGGGCAGTCGAAGTTATACACTGGAGTTTAAGAAGCGTAGAGCTTGCAGAGAGCCTAGGATCAGTGATGAAAGCTGCAAAACAGCTAGGAATCCCTGATGTGAATATTCATTTTTGGAGAAAGAAACTAAAAGAGTCTGAAATTGGAGGCTCTAAGTCTTTAACGGCGGCATCGATAGAGTCAGATGAGATCAAAAGGCGTAGAAAAGAAATTGTAGAGTTAAAACAGGTGAATCTGATTTTAAAAACTGCAGCGGCTTTTTTTTCTCAAGACCATTTAAAGAAAAATATGAGTTAGTCAAAAAAATGAAAGTAGAATTACAAGTAGATACCCATTTAATATGTCAAGAGATGGGTGTCAGTCGTTCAGGATACTATTCTTGGTTGAATCGTCCTGAGTCGAATCAGAAAACAGAAAATAAGATGCTAATTGAAAAAGTAAAAGAAATTCACAAAGAGAGCAAAGGGACATATGGTCTTCTGAGGGTACTGATGAGTCTTAAAGATTTGGGTCATTCTTGCGGTATGTTACGTCCTAGATAATCAGCCCCCTCTTCGTCTCACATAAATAGACCCCCGGTTGCTTTGTGTTTGTACTACTGCACTAATGTTTTGTCAACTTTAGTTATGTAATTTCTTCCTTT
>CAIYTD010000078.1 GCA_903928955.1 Oligoflexia bacterium
TCAAAAAATATGAATATTTTTTTCATTTACAAAATAAAGACTTTGTTCTAGCGAATATATTAGGGGGGACTAACAATGCATTCTCAATATTATTTTTTTCTATCCATCAATAGTCTTTTGATACTCATTATCAGCTCAACGGCTCAGGCAAAGGGAACACTTCATCTCCAATATGATAAGCTTTATCCTCTTTACGCCCAAGCTTGTGCGCTTACCAAGATGACTCCTTCAGGAACGATCTTTGGTCATGCTGTTCTTTACCTCAAAGGAATGTGCCGCGACGAAACAGCCGATTCTCCCCGAGTAAAAATTTGTGACTCAGAAATAGATCTAAAGGATCCGAATAGTGGCACAATGATTACAAATCTAAGAAAAATTAAAAACGCTGCATGGGTCGCCGTTCAAGGAGCAGACTTTGCATTTGACGGTGGAATTGATTCTCAAACTCCTCTAACCCCAGTAGTTTATGAAGATACAATTCAAAAGGCCATCGTACAAAATATTTTCAAGGGTGTACGACTAAGAGCTCGATGGGAAAGAGAACGACAATCAAAAGGCCTCTCACAAGATCGTTACTTAGCCGAGAGCAGTCTTGGAACTGATTTTGCTATCAGCTTCGCGAGGCATTCCTATTGCACCTATATTCCAATCACTCAACTTCAACTTTTGGACATGATTCAATACTTAAATCGCGTCAATGAATCCTTTCTTTACCCGAGTCAAAAATACCACTGGAACCCCGTGAGTAATAACTGTACGCATCTTGTCAAAAATGTACTCGCAGCAGGGGGAATAACATCTTTTATCCGAACCAGTCGCCCCTTTCCCATCAGTCTGAATTATGCAGAATTTCCATCCAATCTTTTCTTAGAAATGGCAGAAAAAGGCCATCCCAAGGATGATTTCAATATTGTAGAAATGTTTCAAAATGAAGCAACAAAAAACACTCTTCTTAGACATGGACACCCCCCTTTTTCACATGGGACGGTTGCAGGAATTTTAAACGCAAATGAGATTGAAAATCAATATTTTCAACCTAATTATAATCTTTTTGTTTTAGATTTTTCACTCAACAGAAAACAAGAAAAAACATTCTATGAAATGACAAAAAAAGATGACTTCACTAGCTTAGTACTTAACTTAAATAACTCAAAAAAAATACTCACGACATCACTCAGTAAATTGAATAGTTATAGCGAAATAGTTGAAAAAAATTATAAGCTCAATCGAAGTGAATTTTTAGAATTCTACAATAAATACCAATTCTGGATCAATGCGGCAATTCTGGAAGTCGAGAATAATCTCCAAATCTTAGAGAGAAGAGACTAATAACAGAAACATCTGCAGTTGGAAACCGAAGGATAATTTCATGATTCCCAGCAGTTAAATTTGAAAGCACATGATATAATCCAGTTCGAGTGACTCGAATTAAGAAAATTCCAGACTCATCGATAATCATACTTTCACCAATGATAGCTTCATAAGGATGACGCAGTATCCA
>CAIYTD010000079.1 GCA_903928955.1 Oligoflexia bacterium
AAGTTATTTCGCTAGTTCTTGCGGAGGTGCTCCACTGGACATCATCAAGCAGTACATTAACCAGCAGCAGACGCCGCACTAAAGTCCGGACCCCTTATATCCCCGGCCTGAACGCCGAGGCTTTACGGGGCGTAAGGTAATTATTTTTTTTAGAGAAACGCGCAAATGTTCTGCTAATGGGGTAAATTTTGATATCAGCCCCCGAGAGAAATCCTGTCTATCGAGTATCTAAGAGCAACTTCGGCCCCATCTTATTCTGAGGTACTTCAACGATGGATCTTTTACGGGCATTGCAGGTGCCGTGAGCTTTCTTTTTTTCGCCCTCCATCTGGGAAAGATATTTTTCCTCGCGATATTTTTTAAGAATTTCGCGATTCTCTGGTTTATGCGATTGCAGGAGGGCTTGCTGAATTTTTCGATCCTTCCGCTCCTTAGCCACAAAGAGAGGCGCCTTGCTCATGGGATCTATCCCTGTCCAATACATTGCAGTAGCAAGAGTCATGGGGGTTGGAATAAATGCTTGAACCTGTTTGAGATTCCACCCCTTTTCTTTCAAATAGTCATAGACCTTTTCCATTTGAGCATGCGTTGTACCAGGAAAACCACTGATAAAGTACGGAACCACATATTGCTCTTTTCCGACTTCATCTGAAATTTCTTTAAAATAATTTACAAATGCATCGAAATTTTTTAAACCAGGCTTTTTCATTAAATGGAGTACTTCATCATCCAGATGCTCAGGAGCTACTTTAAGATATCCCCCTACGTGATGAGAAATAAGATCCCGCATATATTTTTGACCCGATTTCTGATCAGCAATCGAGATATCATAACGTAATCCAGAGGCGATATGAATTTTACGAATACCAGGAATGCTGCGCGCCTTTTCTAGCATTTTTACTTGAGGAGTATGATCTGTATGAAGGTGAGGGCAGACTTTGGGATGCAAACAAGACAGCTTACGACATTGACTTTGTATTTCAGTACTTTTACAGCGGAGCTGGTACATATTAGCAGTAGGGCCTCCTATATCACTCACGATCCCTTTAAACCCATCTACGCGGGTCAGATCCTGCACTTCCTTCAAAACACTCTCTTCAGATCGAGATTGAACAACGCGCCCTTGATGCAAGGTAATGGCGCAAAAAGAACATCCCCCAAAACATCCGCGGGTGGATGCTACTGAAAATCGAATCATATCAGCAGCCGGAATGCGCTGTTGATAACTCGGGTGCTGCTCCTTAGTAAACGGCAATAAATAAATAGAATCTAGCTCTTCAGTTGAAAGAGGTAATGCTGGAGGATTAATAACAACTGCTTTATTAGAATGGTATTGAACTAATCTTTTTCCATTATAAGGACTTGCTTCATATTCTATAAAATAAGCAGCTTTAGCAAACTTCTTCTTATCGTCTCGAACCTCTTCATAAGAGGGAAGTGTCAAGCGTCCCTCTAAATGACGAGCATCCTCTTTGGAAGTCACAAATGCTATTCCTCGTTGAGTTTTTAATTGTTCCAGTGCTTTCTGAGTTTCTAATTGTTTCAAGCTCAGGGGTGCAGAGACAGATTTTTCAGCTTTTCTTAACTCTTCTACTAGAGCAACTACTGTTCGCTCTCCCATACCAAAAACGAGAAGGTCACTTTTTAACTCCATCAAAATCGATGGCCGAATCCTATTTTTCCAAAAATCATAATGTGCTAATCGGCGAAGGCTTCCTTCTACTCCTCCCACTACCAGCGGAACATCGGGAAAAGCTTTCCGAGCCCAATCCGAATAAACCACTGTAGCGTAGTCAGGCCGCTTCCCACCTTTTCCGCCTTCCGAATACATGTCATCCGTGCGGTGCTTCTTATTGGCAGTATAGTTATTAATCATGCTGTCAACGGTTCCAGAGGAAACCCCAATAAAAAGCCGTGGCCTTCCCATTTTCAGAAAATCATCAGCAGTATCCCAGCGGGGTTGAGAAATAATTCCCACTCTTAAGCCCATTCGACTCAACCAACGCCCTAAACAGGGAACGCCAAAAGTAGGATGATCTACATAGGCATCTCCATTAATTAATAAAACATCCAGCTCCTTCCAGTTTCGCCACTCCATCTCTTCACGAGTGGTAGGTAAAAACCGGCTACAAGCTTCTCGATAACCCATCGAAATCCTCTTTTCCAACGCAGAACTACATCTGATCTAAATAACGCTTCTGAATATCTTTATGTATTTTATAATATTTATATTTATTCGTAATAATATCACTACCCCGATAATTCATCAACCAAGGCTGAGATAAATCGTACGAAGCTTCATAATACCCTAAAGCCCATGGACAATCTTCCTGAATCAGATCATCCATTCTTTGAATCAGCTGCGCGCGTTTAGAATTAGACTCCATTGTTTCAATTTTTTGATAAAGCTGATTAAACTCCGAATTATCATAATTAGACTCTCCCGGTCCGGGAGATTGATTAGGTCCATACAAAAGCTGATAGATATTTTCTGCATCTGGATAATCCATTTGCCATCCTCCAAAAGCAATCTGGAGATTTCCTTGCTTTTGCTTTTCCAAAAAAGCTGGAAAAGTATTGGGAATAATCTCTACTTTGACCCCAATACGAGTAAATTGCTGCCTAATAAAATCGCCCAATTGTCGGTCTGTCGTGGAAGCCCCTCTGAGATCAAACTTGAGCAGAGGAAGCCCTTGACCTCCTGGATAGCCGGCCTTCTTGAGTAGGTCCTTAGCCCGAGTTAAATCAAAATCATATTTGATTTTAGTGGTTTTGGGCCTATCTAGAATTCCTGGAGGAACAGCATTGAGCATTTTTTGACCCGTTCCATTTGTAAAAATAGAAATCCATTCCTCTCGATCTATCGAAGAAGACAAAGCCTGTCTTAAATATTTATTCTTGCCAACTATTTTATCTTTTATATTAAATGAAATATAACGAATAACAGTGCCCGTTTGAATATTTAAATGAATTCCGCGCTTCACCAATTCAGGCGATAAATTAACTTGATCTGTAATGGCTTGCTTAAAATTATCTTTTGGAAGAACGATCAGGTCTTCGTTGCCCTTCATAAAATTAAGCCACCTTGGCTGAGCTTCTTTGACAATCTCTATTCGAATCCGATCCAAAAAAGGGAGATGCTTACCAGCATCATCTAGCATCCCAGTTTTTAAATATTCAAAACGGCCTTTTTTTGGATAATATTCGGCTCGAAAGGTAGGATTTTTGTCCAAAACTACCTCGTGATTCCTCTCCCATTTTATCAACTTAAAGGGCCCCGTCCCGATCGGATGCTCTAATAAGTTCCCCTGGCCATCAGCATATGCTTCTACTGCTTCGTGTGCAACAGGTGCGGTAAAGCTCATTGCCAAAATATACATGAGCTGCGGATCCGTTTTCAAAAGCTTCAACTGAAGAGTATAATCATCCAAAGCTTGAAGACCTTCTATTTTCTGTTCAAAAAGATCTGAGAAATTCTCTGGAGTTGCATGCCTTAAATTTTCATGAAACTGAGTCATTCCTACCAATTTCCCATCCACTGTCCACCATCCAGCAGATTGAATTGCGGGAAGTGCCAGTCGTTTCATTCCATAAACAAAATCTTGAGCTTTCAATTCACGACCCTTGCCAAGGGTTTTTTTGAAACAAGAATCATCCTGAAAATAAATTCCCTTCTTAATGGGAATGGTTAAAGTCAAGTGATCAGAAGAGTATTGAGGCAATGCTGCAGCCAATAAAGGCTCTAGTTGATATACTTCAGAAAGATAAGAATATTGATAAAGAGTTTCATAAACGCTCGGTACAAGATCTAAACTAACATTGTCATAAGCATTGGCAGGATCCCAAGTTTTTAAATCATCACTTTCAAATCCACGAAAGATAGATAATTTACTTTCATCTTCCTTTCTTGTGCATGAGATATCACATGCTAATCCGAATAGAATAAAAAGGGCGACTATTTTCCATCTACCGCTCAGACAAATCATTTTTTACAATTCTCCCACTAGTCTATCCATTTAATTTTTTTATAATCCATACTTTAGCCTGTGCCATAGCTTCAGTTAGACCTTCAGGTTTTATTCCTCCAGCCTGAGCCAGATCGGGCTTCCCACCCCCTTTTCCTTCAATATAAACAACAACTGCCTGAAGAAGATCATTTGCATTTAATGAATGCGGTACTTCGGGACCTTTCGCTACTAAAAGAGAAGCTTTAGTCCCCTCGGGATCTTTCATTCCAAGAACCATAAAAGAATTGGGAAATTTCTGTTTCATTTTGTCTGAAATATCTCTGAGCCGTTTCATCCCTAAAGGGTCTGAATGACAAATGGCAGCGATAATCTGAACTCCCGCTACGGACAAAGCAGCGGATAAAATCTCGTCCACTTCATTTTCAGCACTCTTAGACTGTAGTTTTTCAATTTGCTTTCTTAGCTCACGCTCAGTGGCAGCCATCTTTTCAATTTTTCCAATAATCTCATTACTAGAAGATGCTTTAAGCCGATCTTGAATCGCTTTAACCTCAATCTCTTTGACGCGCAGATACTCAAACGCAGCTTTCGAAGTATAAGCGATCACTCGCCTCACTCCGGCGGCAATTCCACTTTCATTGGCTATTTTAAATAAACTCAATTCACTTGAATCATCCACATGAGTTCCACCACAAAGTTCAGTAGAAACTTCTCCCACCTTCACAACTCGAACGCGATCTCCATACTTTTCTCCGAAGAAAGCGATTGCACCTGAACGAATCGCTTCTTCCTTTTTCATTTCGTTTTTAGAGACGAGCTCTGCATTCCAAATTTTTTCGTTCACGAGATCTTCTACTCTCGAAATTTCAACATCCGTTAAGGCTTGGTGGTAGGTAAAATCAAAGCGGAGAAAGTCGGAATGTACAAGAGATCCAGCTTGCTTCACATTTTTTCCAAGCACCTCCCTGAGTGCCCATTGAAGCAAATGAGTTGCTGTATGATTTCTTGCTACAAAAGCTCTCAGCTGAGCATGCGTTTCCTGCTGATACAGTTGGCCCACCTTCAATGTGCCTTTCAGTGCTCGGATATGAGCAACAATCAGGTCTGGCACTGGCTTTTGAACATCTACCACTTCGCCCTCAAAACCGGAGCCGCCGCAAACACGACCTCGATCACCCACTTGACCGCCACTTTCACCATAAAAAGGCGTCTCAGCAAAAACAGCTTCCACCCAAGGAAACTTCTCTGTACTCTGTGCGTCGGTTATTAGTGGCGGAACAGAATAAAAATCTACACTCTCTAAACCTTTTTCATGGGGCACTAAAATCGCAACACACCGAGATGCATGACTGATTTGATCATATCCCACAAACTGAGGAAGTTGCCCCTGAGACTGAAGTAATTGAGAAACCTGTAAATAGGTGGAGCTAGTAGCTTGATCACCTGAACCCTTCCAGTGCTTTCTGGATTCGGATCGTTGCCGATCCATACACCTCTCAAATCCGCCTTCATCGACTTGCAAATTCTTTTCAGCGCAGATCACTCGAGTCAAATCGAGCGGAAAACCGAATGTGTCATAAAGCTTAAAAGCCACATCCCCCGAAAGAATCCGACCTGAAGCCAATAATTGAGTTTCCTCGTCTAAGAGCGCAAGCCCTCTCTCCAGGGTTTTAAAAAATTGCTCTTCTTCTACAAGAACGGTCTTTTCAATAAAAGCTCGTTTTTCAATCAAATCAGGATAAGCATCTCGCATGAGATCAATGACGAAAGAAACTGTTTTATAAAAAAAAGTTTGATTCAGTCCCAGCTTCTTTCCATGTCGAATAGCTCTCCTAATAATTCGGCGAAGAACGTAGCCCCGTCCTTCATTGGAAGGAAGAACACCATCTCCTACTAAAAAAGTGGTCGCTCGAGCGTGATCTGCAATGACTCGGTAGGAAACTGCCCTAGAATCCTTCTTATCGTACGGCTGACCCACTATTACAGCTATCTGTTGAATGATTGTCTGAAAAAGATCCGTGTCATAATTCGTATCTACTTCTTGCAGAATAGCAGCAATACGCTCCAAGCCAGCACCTGTATCCACAGAAGGCTGAGGCAGTGGGTGGAGGATTCCGTCGGAGGAACGCTCAAACTGCATAAAAACTAAATTCCAAAACTCCATATAGCGATCACAATCGCAACCCATAGAACAAGTCGATCGACCGCAACTATATTGTTTACCGCGGTCGATAAAAATTTCGCTACAAGGACCGCAGGGCCCGGTGTCACCCATTGTCCAAAAATTATCTTTTTCGCCAAACCGATAAATCCGATCGAGAGGAACTCCCTCTTGGTGATGCCAAATCTCAGCTGCTTCATCGTCCTTCTCAAAAACAGTAACGTAGAGTCGATCTTTGGGTAATCGAAGCTCCTGCGTGACAAATTGCCAAGCAAAATGAATCGCTTCTTTTTTAAAGTAATCTCCAAATGAAAAATTTCCCAACATCTCAAAAAACGTATGGTGTCTTGCTGTAAATCCTACATTCTCTAGATCGTTATGTTTTCCGCCTGCTCGAACACACTTTTGAGAAGTAGTGGCTCTGGTATAGGTACGTTTTTCCTGAGCTAGAAAGGTATCTTTAAATTGGACCATTCCTGCATTTGTAAAAAGAAGTGTCGGATCATTTTGAGGAACTAATGACGAGCTCTCAACAATGGTATGACCATTTTTTTCAAAATATTTCAAAAAGAGTGATCTAATTTGGGCGGCTTTCATCTCCTGTTCATAACTCGATATCAGAGAATCAATCAATGGCCGTTTTAGCGCCTCTTTTTAACATCGAAAAGATGGCGAAATTGATCTCCGAAAGTTCCAAGAGAACCCGAGCCTTCAGGAGAAAAAGCCTTCCATTCCTCTCGACTTGCATCTTGAGGACCAGTCAAATCTTTCAGTGATAATAGAATACGATGCTCTGCCAACTGGATTTCTTTAATCATCACCGTAACTCGCTCACCTTCATGAACAAACTCATCGGAACGGAGTACCCGTTTACTCGAGCTCATCTCGGAAAGAGGAATAAGCCCTTCCACTCCGGGAATGAGCTCTACAAAAGCTCCAAATTTCATACACCGAGTCACCTTACCCTCAACGACATGACCCGATTGAATTTGAGAAGGGAGGCGATGCCAGGGCTGTTCTTCTACTTGCTTCAGGGACAACGAGATCATGAAGCGCCCATCTTTTTCTTCTACTCGCAGGATCTTCACATTTAATTCTTGACCCAACTGGACTACTTCGTGAGGATCCGTTATTCGCGACCAACTCAGTTCAGAAAGATGCAGAAGGCCTTCAATCCCTGATGTTAATTCTAAAAAAGCACCAAATTTTTCAATGCGGATCACCTTGCCCTGAATCAAGCTCCCTGCTTTATGCTCTTCAACAAATGCAGCCTCAGAAATACCTCGCTGCTCGTCTAAAAATTTACGACGAGAAACAATAATATTTCGACCGCTTTCAGAAAATTGAGTAATCATAAACTCACACCGTTTTCCAACATATTCTTCTGGAGTTTCGATGTGCTTACGATCCATTTGGCTAATAGGGCAAAATGCTGTTTTCCCATGAATAGAGACTCGAAAGCCGCCTTTGCAAACTTCAAGAACTCTTCCCTCTACTGGAAGCATCTGATCAAATGCATCCTCTAGATTATCCGCAATATTCTTTCCCGTGGGCCGAGGCGAAAGATAGATTTCAGCGCCTCTCGCTTGAGTCACATAAAGATCTATCCAATCCCCTAGTTTGCAGATCAGTTGGCCATCTGCGTCCAAAAGCTCTTTTCTGCGAACAATCCCATCATGCATGGTACCGGTAGAGACAAAAATATCTTCTTTACCCACAGATAAAATTTCACTGTGGATTTTATCCCCAATGGACAAACTTTTACGCGTAGTTCGAAAAGAGTCCTCTAGAAGCTTGGCAAATTCAGAGGATTTTTTGTCAGTAGAACTTTCTGACTCATCATTCTCAAAGGGATCGCTCATCATTCCTCTCAATTCTATTTGGGGCATTTTCAGTTGGGAGACAATATAGCTGGAAGATTTAAAACAGGCTAGAAGAAAT
>CAIYTD010000080.1 GCA_903928955.1 Oligoflexia bacterium
ACTTTCAATCTCATATTATAAAAACGAAGTAAATATCCGGCTTATAGGGCGACTCTTCTACTTTCAATTATGATCTTCACATGAAGTATTTAATTTCTGTGATCGATCATTTGGAGAATCCAGGCACCGCAGCCGAAATGGTCGAAATCGATAAGTTCAATGATACCTTACGAGAAAATGGACAGTGGATATTTGCTTGGGGATTACAACCTCCGGAGACCGCAACAGTTATTGACAATCGTAATGACGCAAGCATCAGCACAGGTAAACCATTGTTTGATGCCCAAGAGAATTTCAGCGGATTGTGGTTAGTTGAGGTTGAAAGCCCAGAAATAGCTGAAAGGTTGGCGTATTCAGCATCCAAGGCATGCAATAGAAAAGTTGAACTTCGCCCAATGCATTAGGCGTGGATTGAAAGCCTCTGACTCAGAGGGCAACTCTTCTTTACGAAATGAATTTAGTCATGAAGGTGCTGTACTCACTCGGCGCATACTCACCGAAAGCTTCACATTCATTGTATCCCAAGCTTTATAGAGTCCACGTGCAGGCTTGAAGGGTTCGTTCCCGCCAGTTTCCAAGCTCATGCGGTTGATTCTTTTAGTTCTTTAGAAGCCAAACACCTTGCGTCGCAGCTTTAGAATTAATTGCAAGAACTGTTCCCGAGACCTCTTGTCCATACAGAGTCTTCTCCACGGAGTAGCCGAACTTGCCGATATCGATTTTCGCAGATATTGCGCTACGCGAAACTAGAATTAACAATGATTCTTTTTTGGATTCTCTCAGATAGGCGACATAGTCATCTTCGACTGCGACCCAACGCAACCCTCCATGGATGAGAGCGTTTTGGGACTTACGAAGTGCAACTAATTTCTTGACCTCAGCGAGAAATTCGACATCCCACCCTGATCGATCATCCCAATTTATTGTCCGGCGTGCGTCTTCACCCCAAGCGCCTTCAAGACCAATTTCATCTCCTGCAAATATTGAGGGAACTCCGGGATACGTCAGCATCATGGTCATTGCCGCGATATGAGCTTTTTTATCACCCAGGACTACGGTTCGAAAACGAGCTGTATCGTGAGAGTCCAAAAGCAGCATGCTGGCGGTTAACGATCGCCATGGAATTGAAGCGTTGAACTCCTGAATAGATGCAACGAGCTGCTGGCCATTGATTTTCGGCATGGCGAAGGGAAGGCCTTGGAAGCCACCTGTTATTTCAGGATTCCTATTAATCCAATTCCAAAATGGACGCATAAAGCCTTGGTAATTCATCGCACCTTGCCAACCGAGACCATTTAGATCCCCGGCTTTGAAATCGCCATTTTCGGCAACTAGCCACGTGTCCGGATTTACTTCCTGCATTGCGTTGCGGATGCCATGCATAACTTCTGTGTGGAAATCATCGACTCCCTGCACCCCTGTCATGTTTCCAACGTCGATTCTCCAACCTGCCATCCCGTACTTAGGAGAAATCCACTTCTTAACTATTGAGTTCTTCGCTCCATACATCACTTGGCGCAAAGCCTTGGAGGCGTAATTTAATTTGGGCAGAGATTCTAAACCGAACCACCCTACATAGCCCCATTTGATTTTCTTATCCCAGTAGAAGAATGAATGCTCCTTAGACTTTGGGTTCTTCTTAGCCTTTGCTAACCAATCATGTCCAACTCCACAGTGGTTCGATGTTAAATCGCCCAGAATACGAATCTTTTTTGATTTCGCAGCACTAATTAATGATTGAAAAGCTCTATCTCCTCCAAGAATTGGATCTATGTGATCAAAACTTGTGGCGTCATAGCGATGGTTCGACCTAGAAGGAAACATAGGAGTGAAATAAATGCCATTTGCTCCGAGATCAACAACGTGGCCTAAATGATCTTGCACACCAAGGAGATCGCCTCCGTATAACTCTTTGCCCGTGTACTTGCTACGACCCCGTGGCAGTTCATTCCAATCGCGCGGATAAGCCCAATCTGGAGTAATAGAGATTTTACCGGAACGCGCAAAACGGTCAGGAAATATTTGATAGAAAACCGAGGAATGAATCCACTTTGGATTTGCGGGGATAGCAACTATTTGAAAGTCATTGTTGCTATGAACATCATGGTCGGATAAACCGGAGGCGTTGAGCCATTCATATTTGCCGTCCCCAATAAAGACGAATCGATATATCGTATGGATGTTGTGAATCGTGATCGAAACCTGGTACCAGTTTTCACTTTTAAGCTGTTGATTCCTGCTTAATTGATAGGTGCGAGGCTCCCCATCTTCATAGACCCGAACGTATGCTTCTTTAAACATGTAGTCCTTGGGAATGCGAACCCTTAAAGTAACTTTCTCGCCTACATTAGGGGCGATATTGCTAACGTAGAGCTCACTTCCATCATGGTGGGGGATGACCAGAGACTGCATTTTCTCTTTCATGCCCATTATCTTAGTGGAGGTGAGGTTTTAGCCGAGTAGAGCAACGGTTCTTTACTCACACCGATAAACTTGCAGCATGAGCCAACTACCGCCTTGTCCCGAATGTAAATCAGAGTATTCATATGAAATGGGCGAACTTCTTGTTTGTCCTGAGTGCGCTCATGAATGGAACCCCACAGAAGATGTAGCTGAAACTGCGCGGATAATTAAAGATTCCTCTGGCAATGTTTTAACTGATGGTGATGATGTCACGATCGTTAAGGACATGAAGGTCAAGGGGAGTTCTAATGCTCTTAAGGTCGGAACAAAAGTTCGAAATATTCGCCTTATTGATGGACCTGGAGATCATGAC
>CAIYTD010000081.1 GCA_903928955.1 Oligoflexia bacterium
AGCCAAAGATTATGAAGACTTACCTGCAAATAGCGAAACAATGATTTACATATCTATGATTCAAATAATGCTAAAGCGCCTCGCTCCAATTAATAGTTCGTGACCTTTTAAAACAGACTCTTAATACGATTGAAAAATGAAAAAGACTTCGATGTTTGGAACCAGGCAACACAAAAAGCTTATAATGCAACAGCTGATTCACCTTTTGATTGGGATACTGTCATTCCAGAGGAGCAAAAAAAATGGGATAGTAGCTCAGGATCTCAATCTGACCAACAAAAAATAAAATCTCAAACTCAAGCGTCGTCTCAAAATCCTAAATTTCATCAAACTGAAAAAGGAAAAGACTTCAGAAATTTAGAATTTAAAAGACGTTTATCTGCAGCTCAGTGGATTTTAGAAAAGATTAGGAGAGAATTTCCAGATGGATTTAATATTGTGCCTTTTCAAGAAGCCGTCTTTAATGCTTTTCCAAATCCAGACTCTTTTACTGATGAATTCTATCCTATGTCACAGGCAGACTATCAAAATACTCTTCATCAATTAAGCACTCCTGCAAATCCGTCCCTGATGGTAATTCCTACGTTTAATTACTATAAGTATGTTGATTCTCATTCTTTACAGGAAAGGCAAAGAATATCTGAAAAATATGCGGCGCGCGCAACCGAACTTGTTGGACATGTAAGTTTGCGCTCTTTATTTAAGCCCCAACAACTTGCACATAATTTTTTAAATATTCAATATAAAGGCTATGTTAAAAATAAAAGTGTTGTAATAGCAGGTGGGAGAGCACTTTGGAAAACCCATAAAGCCTACTATATGGGAGAGCATATAGAAATAAATAATGACTTATTTCTATATGCTCTTGGGAACGGCGTCATGCAGCCAAAAACAAAAATAGGGATTTATCAACGTGAAACTCCTGTCATTACTATCCCAGAAAATATTCAAAAAACAATAAGACGACTTTTTAGAATATCCATGTGTGCTGATTACTCCGATTGGGATCCAGATCCGCCTGAAAAAATTATGAATGATCATGGGCGCTTACTTAGTTTGTCAGCAACACAGCCACTCGATCCAGGTCCACTCTTTCGAGTTTTATTATCTGATTCTATAGACGCTAACTGTATGGATAAAATACATAACTCATCTTCAGCCATTATCCATGCAGATCCTTTAAAAGATACAGCAAGGATTATACATCCCATTGAAATATCTCCATTTTGTAATTTGACTCAGCAAATAGAATTTAGTCAATCATTTGACTTGTTACAATCAAGAGTTTTACCTGTTGTTACTCGTTTTTCCTCTCCTCAAAGCTCACTTCCTTCCAGAAGCGGTCGTTCTCGTTTTTCTCCTCCTACAAGTTCTTTTCAAGATCCGACTGGGATATTTCAAGTTCACAGCTTTAATGTTAAGCAGATATTGCCAAATCTATTTGGAAGCGAATATTCCCAAATCTGGGAAAAACTATTTGGTACTTTGTGTATGAGTAGTTCTTAGGGTTTTGATTTTTATTTATATCTCTCACGATCGCAAATTTAAGATCGAGTGCCTATTCCGTCAAATTAAAAGTGTATCAGTGAGGAGGTTGAATTCGGGAAAACTGCCAGCCTAGTACTACAGTTGCGGAATAAATTTCCAAATATTGACATTTTGCGTTAATTACTTTCTCTATTATGGGAAACAAGGGTAGATTGAAGGATAAGTTAGCGAAAGCACAGCAGAATTTAAAGGAGTTGGGGGGAGAGTTAAA
>CAIYTD010000082.1 GCA_903928955.1 Oligoflexia bacterium
AATGCCATCTTCATCTGCCTCCAAACCTGAAGATCGAATAGAAATAATATGTTCTATTTCTGAAAAATCCGCATATTTTTCAAGCTCTCGATAGATAATTCCTTGAGCTAGAGTCTCATTGTGTATTAAAAGATCTAATTCAACCCAATTTCGATCGATCAATTGCGCCCGAATGCCACTGGGCAACTCGAGGGAGGTCAGAAAATAACCTTTGGACTGAATATTAGGATCGATCATCTATTTCCAATAGAAGAACATGACCCATCACTCCCTGAGGGTCGAGTAAAATCATTTTTTTTTCAAGCGAGGGAATCAAATGTAAAGTATTTCCCGCTTGAATCAAAAAACTTTCCTCACCCGGGTAAATGGAAACTCTCACTCCTCCAGCCATTCCATAAACGAACGTCACTTTTCCTTCTAATTCAAAAGAACGTGGCTTTTTAGAAAGCTCAACGTTTTGAATGTGCGGGTGAACTCGATCTCTTCTAAAAATCAAATGAAGTTCGACCACAGGGCCTAAAACGAGGTCATAAGAAACCGGCTCATCACCAGAAAATTCAATACCTTCCGCTATTTGAATCTCCCTCTCTCTTTTTCTATCACCAAAAGAAAGTTTTAAGGCCTTTCCCTCTACTAAAATAAGCAAGTGATTATAATCAGGAAATTTTGAAAAGACCCCCCCTTCTATTCGTTTTTCAGAAGTCAACCGCCAAAGAAAGGACCCCTCATGAAAAAGAGCATCAGCAGGGTGAATAGCAATACAGGGAGTCATAGGCGCTCCATTCATTCTCAGATTGCCATAAATCGATCTATTGGGATAGAAGCCAAAAGATGAATGTTCTTAATAATATGAGAATTTTTCTCCAATCGATTGCTCTGATCACCCCTTTTTCAAACCTAGCACAAGGGGCAATGCCTCCTCCTGAAGTGGATGTTGTCATTATCGGAGCAGGTCTTAGTGGCCTCCATTCAGCATATGCACTCAAAAAGGCTGGTCTCACCTATCAAATTCTAGAACTGACCCCCCATAAAGGGGGACGAGTACGCACTGTTACTTACGAACTCAAGGATGAAAAAATAACAGCCGATTCTGGAATGGAAGAATATTGGGAAAGTAATCCAGCCGTTGAACTCCTCCAAGAAATGAAGCTCCCCCTTCAGTCGGACACCGCTTTATCCAGTCTTGTACTTCAAAAAAAATAAATCCTCTTGGAAATGAAAGCAGCACAAGTTATCTGACACGCATCCTGGGTCAGTCTGGTTTAGAAGCTCTCCGAGCATTTAAAGTCAAATATTCGCCATTAATTAAAGAGCTTCATACGGGTGCTTCCATTGACTCAAAAACCTTGAAACTCAAAGAAGTTTCATTCTCAGAATGGATTTTAAACCAACATCTTCCTCCTCTCGTATCCGAGTGGATTCGAGTATCCATCGAATGTGAAATAGGAACGGAATGGACTCAAATTTCTGCCCTGGACGGACTGGCTGAATTTCATATTTTTCTAGGGAACGGCGACGATGGAGAAAAAAACTACCGCATTTTAGGAGGTAATGAACAGTTTACTGATTCCCTTTCTGAAGCGATTGGGCAAGATCACATCTCTCTCAATACCCGAGTCAATCGGATTGTATCTCAACCTGGAAAAGGGGTTTCTGTTTTTTTTCTCGAACAAACTCAAAACATCAGCTCAGTGATTCAAGCCAAGTACGTCATCAGCACTATTCCACTTTTTAGACTCTTTGAGATCCAATTTGAACCTGCTCTTTCGGATAAAAAACGCCAAGCAATTGCATCCCAAGGATGGGGAGCCTACTTTAAGGCCCATATTTTTCTACCTTCTATTGCTGAAAAATTTTGGAATCAAAAGGGAAACTCGCTTCTCCCCCTCCTCTCCGACTCACCTTTAGGAGTAATCTACAACGGGAATTTCGATCCCCAGTCCAAAACAAAAATCCTTTCTCTATTAATCTCTGGAAAAGATGCTGAAATTTTCAACATGATGCCTCTCGATCAAGTGCGAATTCACCTCACTGATTCGCTAAATCACCTCTGGAATGGAATCCAATCGATGATCCAAAATATGGAATTCTATCGTTTCCACCCTCGAGCAATTGCAGCTTGGCCACCCAGGCGCTCGCGATTTGATGCTCTTTCAAATGAAATCCGCCGCCCCGAAAACAACATCTTCCTAGCCGGAGATTTTACAGAATCTTCTCACTCAGATGGTGCTTTGATTTCTTCCGCTCGAGCAGTAAAACAAATTTTATTGATTCATCCTAAGAATTAAAATGCTTTTAAAATTCAGTGGCGGGAGGGAGTGCAAATAGGATAAAAAGCCGTTTGATGGACAAATTTAATGCGCTTTAATTGGATTCAAAATCCCAAAGTCTTCCTTTTAGCTTTCATTCTTTTACTGGGCTGTAAAAAATCTCCGCTCTCAAAGAATTTGGACTCACACTCACTCCTCATTGGAGAAGTGCAAACGCTCACAGGATCTGAAGCTACTTTTGGAGTTGCAATCCATAGAGGAATGGAACTTGCCTTTCGTCAAATCAACGCAGCGGGTGGAGTTCAAGGCAAAAAAATAGAGTTGATTACACTCGATGACCAAGGCAAATCCGAAGAAGCTGCCACAGCAGCTGCTAAATTGATCACACAAAATCAAGTCTTAACCATTTTAGGGGCATTAGCCAGTTCAAGAAGTTTAGCCATGGCTCCTATTCTTCAAAAAAGCCAAATCCCAATGATTACCCCTACTGCCACCAACCCCAAGGTGACTGAGATAGGCAATTATATTTTTCGAATTTGTTTTACTGATCCGTTTCAAGGATATGTGATGGCAAAATTTGCATCAGGTGATCTAAAACTAAAACGAGTAGCTGTGATCCAAGATGTTAAAAGTGACTATAGCATGGGATTGTCCTCTTTTTTTTCAAAGACATTTAAAAAAGAGAAAGGAGAAATAGTGGCCGTACAAAGTTATTCTTCCGGAGATATCGATTTCAAAGCCCAACTTACTGCAATCCGGGTTCAAAAACCTGAGGCTATCTTTATTCCAGGATATTATACAGAAGTAGGCCTTATCGCTCGGCAAGCTCGAGAACTCGGAATGAATATTCCACTCTTAGGCGGAGACGGTTGGTCTTCCCCTAAATTAAAAGAAATAGCTGGCAGCTCGATTGAAAACTCCTATTATTCAAACCACTATGCAGAAACAGACCCATCTGCTCTCGTTCAAAAATTTATCAAAGAATTCAAAGAAGCATATCATGTTATTCCCGACGGAATTGCAGCTTTAGGTTATGATTCTGCAATGCTACTGATCGATGCCATCAAGCGATCGAAAACCACCTCTCCTTCTGAAATTCGAGATGCACTTGCTTCCACTCATAACTTCCTAGGAGTCACTGGCAAAATTACAATGGATGAGAATCGTAATCCGATGAAATCAGCTACTATCCTCAAGATTCAAAAAGGTGAAATTCTTTTTCAATCTATTATTAATCCTGAATCTTTTCACTGATAAAGCGGAGCTTCGCTGGGGGTCCCACGAATAGTAGATAATAGAGATTCATCTTCGTCGATGCCAGGATTAGAGCGCGTCAAAAGCTTGTCACCCAAAAAGATCGAATTCGCTCCTGCAAAAAAAGCTAGAACTTGAGCCTCTCGACTAAGGGTACACCTTCCAGCTGAAAGCCTGACTCGAGATCGAGGCATTAAAATGCGTGCAACGGCAACAGTACGCACCCATTCGAGTGGATCCAGGGGAGCCTGATCTTCTAACGGAGTTCCTTCAATAGGAATCAATAAATTAATCGGTACAGACTCTGGCTGTGGATCTAATTGAGCCAGCTCTGCCAACATAGCACATCGATCCGAAGCACTTTCTCCCATTCCAATAATTCCACCGCTACAAATCGTTAGGCCTGCCTGTCGAACGGACTTTAAAGTATTGAGCCGATCATCGTAAGTCCGTGTATGAATGATTTTTTCATAATAGTCCCGACTGGTGTCCAGATTGTGATTATAAGCATCTAATCCGGCCTCTTTCAGACGCCGTGCTTGCTCCAAATTGACCATCCCCAAAGTCACGCAGGCTTCCAAAATTTCCTCTTTGATGATCCGAATCATGTCGAGCACACGATCAAAATCAGGGCCATCTTTGACGTTTCTCCACGCAGCACCCATACAAAAACGCTGAGCACCGCTGTTTTTTGCATTTTTGGCTGCCACTCGAATCTCCTCTAGAGGAAGGAGGCTCTGCTTTTCCAAGCCTGTATCATAATGGGCAGACTGAGGGCAATAAGAGCAATCCTCTGGACATCCCCCTGTTTTAATGGATAAAAGCGTACATCGCTGAATATCCGTCGGATCATGGTGAGCACGATGCACCTGGTGCGCCTCAAAGAGGAGTTCCATTAAGTTTTTTCGATAGGCGACTTCAGCTTGAGCAAGAATGGGATTCATATTTTTTCAAGTGAAATTGCCAGACATTTCCTTCAAATGCAACTTACTTTTTTTGAGGTCCCGGGAATTCAATCACCTTAGGAATATGAGAGCTATCCAAAGGAGGCGCATCCTCCTGAGTCGTACTGGGTGCATCCGATGGAATGGCTGAAGGAGAACCTATAGGCTCTCGTTTCTGTACAGAATCCCGAATTGTCAAATCGGGATGCAATCGCTTCAGCTCTTTAAAATCTCCTCGAGTAGCCGCTTTCATAATGTTTTTCACTCTTTGGCGAGCTTCATCATCTTTTAATTGAGGATCTTGATCGATCTTTCTAGACAAACTCATCAAAAGAGCTTGGTCCTGCTTTTGACCCTCAATGCGCTGATCTGCTTGATTTTTTTTCTCATTTTCTTGAATCGATTGAATCAAGCCTGTTCGAGCGGAACCAAAAATTCTATTTCTCAAATCTATTTTTTCCTGATCAGTAGGATTCTTCAATTTTTTCAGTTCTACATAATAGTTATTTTGAGATTTAAAATAAGCGTCAATTTTCTGATTCACATCACTCTGATCACATAAAGCTAAATGCGGCAGCGAAGACGTGTAAACAAAAAAAATAAAAAATAAATA
>CAIYTD010000083.1 GCA_903928955.1 Oligoflexia bacterium
CACCATCACACCGATTAGATTCTCGCATCGAGCGCTGGCCTGCACTGCCCCGCAAAGAATCGCCACATGCGACAAAAATTGTCGCCATTACTCTTTCCGGGAAGTATTTTACAGCAACAAAAATAAAAAACCGCTTTTTACAACTTTTTACTCCAAAGATTACCCGTAAAATATTATAAAGCGCGCGCATACATCATGATTGACACCTAAGTATTTTGTTACTATTGTGCCATGATTGGAGTATAAAGGGTTTAAATCTGTTGAAAAATAAATGAGTGCTTTCAAAAATAAATGAGAAAAGCGAATCTAAAGTGAGTAGGATAATGCCGACTGAAGCTGCAACTTGAACCTTTTGAAGGCGATTTGACCGCAAGGATGAAGAAGCTTTCAATCGGGGCTTAAAAGGCGGCCGAAGTCAGTATACTTCAAAAACATTAGATTAGCTACTTGTGACCAGGACAGAGGACCAATAAATCTTGGCGGGAGAAATGTGCACCCACATTGGGCTTGGGAAGCTTAAAAATTAAGTTAAAATTATTCATAATTTATGTAAATAGTTACAAATAAGGACTAGAATTGTAAATATTAGGAGACTTCCCGTACCCAAGTGGATGTCCATGCTCTTACAAGCCACAGAAGATTATTGACAGACTAGGGAGCGAACAAAAAGATTTAAATTGGATCATGTAGCGAGCAAGTTCTGTAAAAACACTTGACTTGTGAGAAAATGAGAGGAGGCCTCCACCAGCCGCCTCCAGGAAAGCACTCAGAAAAAGAATAAAAAAGGACAGCACAAGGCCATAAGCCTTCAGTAAAGATCCAATATTCGCTCTTAAAAGAAGTGAAAAAGAATAGAAAACACTCATTCCTCGATTAAAGGTACTATTATAAACGCCATTATTTTCATTAACATTACTATTAAAATATTCATTTTGTCATAATTACTACTACTAAGTTGAAAATTATTTTAACACTATGTATTCTGAACACTTGACTTCACGACCTAACAAAATAAATAACATCAAGGAAATTTTAAGGTCATATCACCAGCAAATCAAGTCAACAGAGAATTAAATTATCAAATTACGTTTCATAATTACAAAGTAAAAACATTAGTTAAAATTATTTTTAGTTCATGGCGGCTGCAGCAAGCACGATTCCGACGGAACAACAGCTACCATCGGACGCGCTTTACATCTTTACTGATCTAGAAACTGAATCCATCCAGGCTAATACATTATTACAAATAGCTGCAGTATCGATAACTGGAGAACAGTTTAACACCTTTATTAATCCCCAGTGCCCGCTCACTGAGGATTGCTCTAATTTACTAGGATTATTTTATTTTAATGGTGACTTGTATCGCGATGGACGACGACTATTTTCTAAGAATATAAAAACTGCCTTACTTGATTTTATGCTTTGGCTTTCAAATTTTAATAAACCTATTGTTCTCGTATTTCATAACGGCTTTAGCTTTGATTGCAAAGTCCTTTCAAAATTCCTAGTTCAATTCAATATTTTAGTTCCAGAAAATTTAACCTTTGTGGCAGACACTCTGCCCTACATTCGGATCAATTTAAAAGAAATCGAGAACCACAAATTAGGTACTTTGGCCGAGCATTTTAAAATAAACCATGACTTGGCTCATGACGCCTTGTCAGACAGTTTAACCCTCATGCTAATTTGCAACCAGATCGTCGCACAAAGTGAAATCACTCATCAGACAATTTTTAAGGACAGTTGGCGACACTTTTCTGATTATTTAAACCTGTACAGACACGGACAACCTGTCAAGCCACTAAAGAAAAGAAAAAGAACAAAGAAAAGTACAACAAAAGATACTAAACTAACTGAGACAAAGAATGACATTGACAAAACTATAATTAAATAAACTAATTAAAACTCAACTCATAAAACCTTAAAAACTAAATTAGCAATGACTGCTACATGAATGAATATTCCTAGATTAGGGAATAGACTGTGATTAGATTAAGTTTTCTTTCAAATTAAAATTGTGTAAAAGAGACACCTTTCTAGATTTCGAAAATCGATGCATCACGTCAAAATGAATACTTATTTCCAAGGAGCCTTTGGCAGCGACAAACAAGCCAAGAAAGTCGATCACTACCAACGCATCAACCTGAAATCTTCACGACTGGCCGAGCGATTTTCAGCATTTTGCAAGATTTGTGGAAAGAGTCACATCCTCGACGCTCATTGCCCATCAAAACCAAGATATCCACCTCATGCCTACTTTTCTAAATGCACCATCTGCTTAGGCTATCATCCGAAAGGGCAATGCTACTTCGAATTCATGAGAGAATCCTTGTTTACACCGACACCCTGTAAAAACTGCTACGGATTGGTTCACATCGGATTCTGCAACGACGCCGTCTTATGTCAACGATGCGACACCAAACATAACGCCGTCGACGGATGCTCCAAAGTTGACGATCTTTCCAACAACCTCTGCCCGAAGTGTGACCG
>CAIYTD010000084.1 GCA_903928955.1 Oligoflexia bacterium
GACCCTTTCTGCAGCTTCGTTATTGAACCTCACTCCTGATCGAACATTAGAGAAAGCCCTTGTTGCATTGTTATCTCGAGCAAAAAAGGGGGGGGCTGGGGTCTCCGTTGGAAAGTATCCTGATCTTTTAGGGCAGAGATTTTATCGTTTAGATCCAGAGGCAAGATTGGTTTTAGTTGCACTGCATTTAGGGCGCTGGTCATATCAAAGACTCAGTCGAATTCTTGCATGCACAGTCGAGCAGATTGAGGTACTTGCTTGGTCTGCAAGAGTAGAGCTTTGCGAGAATGTGCCCTATCCAGTGGCACCCCATCCTATCGGTTTAAAATGCCCAGAGTACAGGAGTGATCAACCTTGGACCCAGCGCATGTTAGATGAGGAAATTTCTTCAGGGAGGGAGCGTATTTTTCTACAAACGCATTTAGTCGCATGTTCAGCTTGTCGAGAAGGATTGGCTCGGGCACGAAAAGTTTACTATTATGTGGATCAAAAGGTAACGGAAATTCTTCGCTCAAGAGATATGCACGCTTCTTTGCAGCAGATCCTTGAAAAAAGTCTAGCGCATCGTTTTCCATCCGAAAGAAGTTTTCGGGGCACTCTGATTGCATTTGGGAAAAAGAGAGATATTCAGCTTGTTTTAATTTTTATGGTTATTTTATTTTTTTTGAAGATTTCTTCTCTTTTGAATGGAGAATAGATCAGGGCGAATTGTAACGAATTTGTGGTCCAGAGGTAAGATTAATTCTGAAACTGAAAATAATATGCACGTGCTTTTCTGAATCTAAAAGTGCTTGGGGTGGATTCGGAAAACCTGCTGCTTTTTTCCACGAATCTTCAGCAACTTGGTCGAGCGCTGCAATTCCACAACTTTGTAAACGATGGATTTCAATTAAATTTCCTTTTTCATCTAAAATAGCATCTATAGTGGTAGTGTAATCTCCCCTGCCCAGTTGAGATTGGCGGGATGCATCTTGAATTAAGCTGTACCAGATAGGAGCAATTGTCCCTCTCATTCGAGCATAGAATGAATAAAAGACAGACTCTTGAGTATTTAAAAGATTTTCACTGCCCTCAGGAAGGGAATTCTCTAAAAGACTTTGTTCTCGACCTTCCTGGGAGGGGCTTCGGATTGGGCTTGAAGTGAGTTGAAAGGGGATGCCTAGGTTGCCTAAGTTGCTCGTTGTTCTAGAGTTTTTCTTCCACTGAGTTTGGGTAGGATTCTGAGGACTGCCGATTTTAGGTCCAGTTAAATTTTCTCGAGCCCTTTGTTCTTTTTCTATAGTTTGATTTCTATCAGACATATACCGGGCATGGGGTGGAGCTATTTTTTCGCTTGGAATCGATGGATTTTTGTCGACTAAAAGGGGAAGTTTTTTCCATTGCTGTTTGATTTCTTGAAGTTTTTTAGTATCGAGACTTTGGACTTCTAGGGGGGGTGAGTCGAAGGGGAATTTTGTGATTTGCACCATAAAGAGGAGTGAATGGAAAAAGCAGACAAGAATAAAAACAAGAACCCATATTTTCCATCCGGCCGATTTTTCATCGTAGAGGTCAGTTCGAACGCCGGAATGACTCATATACTATTCATCGCATAGGAAAGGCAGTTGAGTAAAATAATTTGGGGCTTAGGGTTGTGTTTTCTTTTTTCTTGGAAATGGTTGTAGAATATTCATGAGTTTTCCAATCCAAGATTTTTCACGATTGAGAAGTGCTTCCATTTTTAAACGCAGCTCTTGGAGTTGTTCAGGAGTTCCTCCTCGCTTTTGAATGTCTAGAATTTGAAGTTCAAATTCTCTGATTTTATATTTTGCATCAAAGTATTTGATCTGGAGTTCTTGATTCAATGCATGAACTTGTTGACTTAACTCCGCTTTTTGTTTCTGCGAAGCCCGATCTTTGTTGAGAAAAACGATTTTAGATTTTTTTTCGATTGGCACTCAGACTCCTTGTCTGATGGATCGGAACGCAGGGAGGGATGCTTAAATTTTTCTTTTAGGATAGGATTGAGATTATCCATGTCCAAAAAAAGGCTTTTTGCCTCACAAAAAGGATCATTACGTCAGCGAATTATGGCCTCTGTTGGGACTATGGTCTTGCTCTCTCTCTTGAGTTCTACCATCAGTTTATATCGGATTACTGAGGTTAATCGGCTTTTGGAGGCAATTAACCATGTTTCAGTGCCTTTGGGTCGATTATTTACTCAAATTCAATCGGACGCAGAAGTTTTTCATCGAGAGTTAGAGCGGAGTTTAGGCGAAGTGCATTGGAAAGATCCTCATTGGAGACCTCGTCCTATGCCTAAATGGATTCAGGATGTTCTTGAAAGTGAGGTGGCTCGAGTAGGTGAGTTGATTCAAAGTGACTCTGATTGGACAAATCCGGAAGCTCGAACGCATTGGAGCGAATGGGCGATTCAAACTTCGCGGGGGTTGGTGCGGTTGACAGAGGAAGCCAGTCAGTTGAATCTTGCTTTGGAGCAAAAAAATGAGGTTGCAGCGTCAGAAATCTATTCGCATTGGTCTGCTCATATTGACGAATGGAAAAGACAATTACAGTGGGGTGCTGCTGAATATGAGAGGTCATTGAGGCAAAATTTTTCAACTGCGGAAAATAGAGTGGCCGAACTGCGTACAGGCCTGGAAGTCATTTTGATGATCGTCGTGATGATGTCCCTACTCCTTCTCTGGTTGGGTGAGGGTGCTCTTCGTCCATTGGCAGAATTGACTCGATTAGCTCGAGAGATCACTCGAAGAGGACTCAGAAAAGAAGACAAATCGCTTTTACCGGAGATTCCACTCTCTCGATCGGATGAGGTGAGTCAGCTTGCTCGAGAGTTTCACCATATGGCCACTGCTCTATTAGAGCGTGAAAAAATGGTAGAAAGTCAAAAGAGCCGTCTTCAAGAGCAGAATCGATTGCTTTTTCAAATGGGCGAGTTAAATGAAAATATCCTCAATAGCATTGAGTCAGTCCTCATTGTGACAGATTTAAATGGCAAGGTGACTCAGTGCAATCCAGAAGCTCTGCGTTGGTTAGGGGGACGAGAAGACGAAATTATGGGTTCCAATCTGTTGGAAGGCTCTCGCCTTCAGCCGCTTTGGGAGGAAGTCCCTGGGGGTGAGCTTTGGCTGGAGAGACTTAAAAAAACAGCAGAAACTTGGAAATTAGGACCCATGACTTTGAATGAAAGGGTTTACGGAGGGCATGTCATGCCTTTAAGGCAAGAAAATGGCGATGCAAAGGGTGCTATTATTGTTTTGGACGACCTTACAGATGAGGTGGATTTAGAGGAAAGACTCCGTCGAGCAGAAAATCTTGCCGCTATAGGGAGAATGTCGGCTCAAGTGGCTCATGAGGTTAGAAATCCTCTCCATTCGATAGGTCTTGAGGCAGAGATGGCGGCTGAAATGGCATCGCGTTTGGGAGAAGTGCAGCTCAAGCAATCTCTGCATTCGATTCTAGCTTCTGTAGATCGCCTTCAAAAAATTACAGAAAATTATTTAAAACTTTCACGCCTCTCCGATGGCCAAAAAACAGTCATTGATTTGGGAGAGATTTTAGAATCTGTACTTGCCACCTATGCACCTGTTTGTGAGGAGCAAGGTGTGATTGTAGAATGGAGTCGAGAGCCTCATTCTCAATTGAAAGTATGGGCAGATCATGACCTCTTTGAGCAAGTTTTAGGAAACCTTTTTAGAAATTCACTTCAAGCATTAGAAGGCGCTCACTTTTTGTTGCCGGTAAGACCCACTATTTGTTGGAGTTTAGGGAATACAGAGTTTGGCCAAGTCCGGCTCAAAATTGAAGATAATGGTCCTGGCATTTCTGCTCAGGTGAAAGAGCGGTTATTTACTCCTTTTGTCACCACCCGTGCTCAAGGAACGGGGTTAGGTTTGTCGTTTATTAAAAAAGTTTTAGAGGATCACGGCGGTAGCATTCAAAATCTAGACCGGCAAGTAGGGCAGGGAGCCTGTTTTGAACTGCTGATTCCGCTTATTGATCGAAGTGAGCCGATGGCTCTGCAGGAGGTAGTTGGTGTCGAAAATTTTGCTTGTAGATGATGATCCCCAGGCATTGGAATCCACTCGAAAAATTCTAGAATACGCTGGCTTTCAAATTGTAACAGCACCGGATGGACAAAGTGCTTTGGAAAGTGTGAGACCTACTCCAGGGCGAGTAGGATCTGCTTTTGATTTAGTGATTACAGATGTTCGAATGCCGAGGTTAGGAGGGCTAGAATTTTTAAGAGCACTTTCTCTTTGCGGGGAAAATATGCCCGTTATTCTCATGACAGCCTTTGGTCGAGTAGAAGATGCTGTGTGGGCAATGAAACTTGGTGCAGTAGATTTTTTAACAAAACCGTTTAAACGTCAGGCACTGCTTTCTTCAGTTGAGTCTGCTCTCAAGCGGGCGCGGTCTCGATCCCTAGAGAGTATTTCTTCCAGTATGGAAGATCCTTTGATTGGTCGTTCTGAACCCATGCAAAAGCTCAGGGAGGTCATTCGTCGAGTGGCATTGACTCATGCATCTGTTTTGCTAACCGGAGAGAGCGGGACTGGAAAAGAGTTAGTAGCTCGCATGATTCATCAGCAAAGTAGTCGAAGCGCTCATGAGTTTATTGCTCTCAATTGTGCAGCAGTTCCAGAACAATTAATGGAATCTGAACTTTTTGGATTTGAGAAAGGCTCTTTTACAGGGGCAACTTCAGCTAAAGCGGGGCTTTTTGAAGCGGCTCATGCAGGAACACTTCTTCTCGATGAGATTGGCGATATGCCTGTTCCGCTACAAGCCAAACTTCTGAGGACTTTGCAAGATCATGAGGTCAGGCGTTTGGGTGCAACGGTTTCTAAAAAAATAGATGTTAGGATGATTGCTGCCACTCACAAAAATTTAAAGGCCGAAGTTCAGCAAGGGTCCTTTCGGCAAGATCTTCTTTATCGTTTGGAAGTAGTTGGAATCCATGTTCCTCCCTTACGTGAAAGAATTGACGATATTCCAGATCTTGCTTATCATTTTTTGAGAAAAGCTTCTCGTCGGCATGGAAAAGAAGTAGAAGGAATTTCTGAAGAAACGATGGCAATCCTTTTAGCTTATTCTTGGCCAGGTAATGTGCGTGAACTATCTAATGTCCTGGAGAGGGCTATTGTATTTGTATCGGGTACTCATATTTCTCCAGACGAATTGCCTTCTCATTTACTTTCTGAAGAGGTGAAAGCTCAGTCGGTCTCTACTATTGAAGTCCCAATCGGTACCTCATTGAAGGATGTCGAAGAGCTATTGATTCGAAAAACACTCGAAGCAACTGCGGGTGATAAAAATATGACTGCCAAGCTTCTTGGAATTAATTCTAGAACTATTTATCGAAAATTGGATAAACGACTAGAAAAAGATGAAGTGGATGCTCCGTAAATTACAAGCCTAGTAAGATACTCACAAAAGATACGCTGGAATTTGCAACTGTAAGGTCGAGTTTGCGGTTGCCGTCAAAGTCCCCGATAGCAATTCCTCGTCCTCCCGTATTACTTGCCGGAAGAGTCGTTCCGATAGGGGTTATTTGCGAGCTGCTTGGACTAAATCCATAAGATGCGTTGAAGCTAGCGTATCCACTGGAGTCTGTGGTGACGCTGGAGGAATATCCGGTACTATCGACTCCGAGTATACGCATGAGTCCGAGAGTGATTCCAGCGGCTACAGGTGTTCCATTGACATCAACGAGTTGCACCTTCATCGATTGGGAGAGTGCAGTGCCGACTGTTCCGACTTGGCTTGCACCTGATATTAAAACGAGATGATCCGCTGCGCGCGATACAGATAAATTGAGGATGGCAGTGGTAGATCCCTCTAGGGTTCTTGCAGTAATGGTGTAGTTGGTAGCGCCTAAAGCGGCAATAGGAGTTCCGGTAATGACCCCTGTTACAGAGTCGAGGCTTAAGCCCGTAGGGAGAGCTGGGGAAGCAGAGTAGGTAACGCTACTGGTAGTTGAGGAGGCGGGTGAGTTCATTGAAATAGTGGTATTTTTGATATACCGAGCAGGGTTTGTGGAATAGCTCAGGCTGGATGAGCTGGGCGATAATACTGCTACTGAGCCGATATGCAAATTTCCGCAAGAAGAGAGTAGACCCATTAAAAAAAAAGAATAAATAGACTTGAAAGTGTGTCTCAAAGACCTTAATTTAAAATGATTTTCGGTGGAGAAATCGTTGCATGGAATGTAGGCGTCATCATAGCTAGCCGTGCTTTCCCTGAAAGATGGTATCCAAAACGATGTGAATGAAAAGAGAGAATCTCCATCTGAGCGGTATTGAGGCTTGCTTGGAACTTTGAGATCACCCAAGTCCATTGATTTTTTAAGTTTCCAAATCCTGGACATACCAGGGGAAGCTGAGGAAGGATTCTAGTTCCTTTATGGAATGAAATTGAAATCAGTTCTTCCTGCTGGTCAAATACTTGGACGTGATTTTCTTGCCAAGAAAAATGAGCCATTTGCTTGGGTAGGCCCCAAATTTCACGACCTGCTTGGAGTGAGCCTGCGTGGTTGACCCAAATTTGTTCAATCAGTATGCCAGGTCTCAATTTACGTCTGACTAATGATCCAATAATACATTCATCATAACGGAATGGTCCTTCTAGGTAGCGAATGATGGCGACTATTTTAATGCGTGGGCTGAAAATAGATTGAAAGCCCGGAGGTAATGGAGAGGCGTTTTGGGTCAAAAAAGCCCCCATCCATAAATTTCCCTGGCATTGCCAAGGAGCAGGAGGGTAGAGGGATTTTTTTTCTTGGACATCCATATTTTTTAAAGTCCTAGCAAGATGCTTACAAAAGATACACTAGAATTTGCAACCGCAAGATCGAGCTTGCCGTTGCCGTCAAAGTCGCCGATAGTGATTCCTCTTGCTCCTGTATTAGTTGCATAGTCGACATGAGCGTTAAAGGTGCCGTCACCCACGCCCGTCAGAATACTGACGTTCGAAGTGCCTAGGTTAGCAGATGCAATATCCAGCTTTCCGTCGCCATTAAAATCACCGATTGCGATTCCGTAGGGTGTTCCGAGTGCCGTTACTGCATAATCGACATGGGTTTGAAAAGTTCCATTTCCGTTTCCAAGAAGAATGCTTACCGTGTTGCTCGAGAAATTGGTAACAGCGAGATCTATTTTGCCATCTCCGTTAAAATCTCCTGCCGTCACACTCCTAGGGCCTGATCCTACAGCGTAATCCACATTGGTTTGGAACGTGCCGTTTCCGTTACCCAGGAGAATGCTCACAGAGGCTATATTTGTGCTTGCGGTTGCAATATCCAGTTTTCCATCTCCATTGAAGTCTGCTAGTGTAATCCCTCTTGCACCTGAGCCCGTTACATAATCGACGCTCGCTTGAAAGGTTCCATCTCCATTTCCTAAGAGAATATTGACGTTGGGTCCACCGGCATTGGCATTGGTGACTGCAAGATCGAGTTTTCCGTCTTGATTGAAGTCTCCTACTGCAACGGCACTGGGGTTTGCTGAAGAGAGGGCATAATCTACTTTTGTCGCAAAAGTTCCGTTTCCATTACCGAGTAGGACGCTGACGTTGTTGCCTGAAACTTCGTTTGGAGAAACTAGGTCTAAATTGCCGTCCCCGTTAAAATCGCCGACTGCCATTCCCCATCCAGCAGAGACAGTTGGATAATCCACTTTTGCGCTAAAGGTTCCGTTTCCATTGCCTAGTAAAACACTTAAATAGCCCGCTCCTGAGATTCCAGTGACGAGATCGAGTTTTCCATCGTTATTAAAATCGCCGACTGCAGCAGATCCACCGCCGCTTCGAATCGCGTAGTCTACTTTTGCGCTAAAAGTCCCATTGCCGTAGGTTACAGGAGCGGGGCTGAAAGAAATTTTTGTTCCACCACTGGCAGCAGTGTCCGGAAGAGTCGTTCCGATAGGGGTAATTTGCCAGCTGTTTGGACTAAATCCATAAGATCCGCTGAAGCTAGCGTATCCATTGGAGTCTGTGGTGACACTTGAGGAATATCCGGTGCTATCGATTCCGAGCATACGGATGAGTCCGAGAGTGATTCCGGTTGATACAGGTATTCCATTGACATCAACGACTTGAACTTTCATCGATTGGGAGAGGGTGGTTCCCACTGTTCCGACTTGACTGCCACCTGATATTAAAACGAGATGATCCGCTGCGCCCGATACTGCTGAGCCCGATACTGCGGCATAGCTCTTGCTGGAAAGGCTGCTGTCTTGGGGGAGTATGACAGATACTGTCATGCTGATATTTCCGCAAGAAGAGAGAAAACCCGTTAAAATGAGATAATAAATGATTTTGCCGCTATTAGGAGTTTTGAGCATAATGACGAACCTCAACTGCTATCATCTCATGAATGAATTAAATTAAAACTGCGTCCATTTATAGTGTGTAGGGAGTGACATCAATAATCACTTTAAAATAAGATTAAAAATTGATACTATAAAAATACTGACATGGGTTCCATTTTAATTGAATATAAATTCACATTTCCTGATGAAACGAATCACCATTTTGTTATTGATTTTGATGAATTCGATTTGCGTTATAAAACTAAAAATATTCATCCCATTCCAGAATGGACAAGGCTTGAAAATCAGCAATGCTCTCATTGCCCGTTAAAAAAGGAAGAGACGCCCTATTGCCCTGTTGCTCTTAATATTGAATCTTTAGTTGAGTTCTTTAAAGATAAAATTTCATACGAAAAAGCAAGTATTACAGTTACCACGGTGGAGCGTATTTACTCAAAAACTGTAAATCTCGAAGAAGGTATTTTTAGTATTTTTGGATTGATTATGCCGTTAAGTGATTGTCCGCATACGAATTTTTTAAAACCCATGGCTCGTTTTCATTTGCCTTTTGCTAGTTCTCAGGAAACCATTGTACGCTCAGTATCTCTTTATTTGTTGAAACAATATTTTATTAAAAAGCACGGAGGCGTGCCCGATTTAGAATTAAAGAAATTACATCAAAACTATGAAAATATTAAAAAATTAAATTTAGGAATTATTAATAGAATTAGAACAATTGCAAAAAAAGACGCTGAATTAAATGCATTGATTGTTCTAGATGCTTTTGCTCAGCTTCTCACGTTTTCGATTTCAGAAGATCTTCAAGCGATCGAAATCATGTTTAATGCGATAGATAAAAATCAGTCCAATACTCCTTAAAATAGGTTTTTATTTTGTAACTAGTCAGCAGCTTAAATCATAAAGGTGGGTAATTTTCGATCAAACAAGAGCCGCAGGGACTCAGTCTGGTTGTTTGTGAATGCAAATTCACCTTACTCAAGTTTGGCAGGCTAGCTCCTGTAACCAATTCATTTTGTTTGCAATCAGAAATCTACGACTACGAGCATGATACGTGTATACCTGTTCCAGGATTAGATGTAGGAACTCATCACGCAGCTGGTGTAGTACTCAATGATGGTCGAATTCTTCTGACTGGTGGCTTTGGAACTTCTATTGAACAGCATCCATGTCTTACTCAGTTTCAGAATGTTTGTCTTTTCACGGAAAGAGGGATGCAATTACTTATGATCCAGCTACTCAGGTAGTGAATCATTTACAATTAATTGTGCCTAGAGCAATGCACACAGCCACAAAATTAAATAATGGAAATGTGTTAATTGTAGGCGGATCAAAATTAGCACTTCGACTATTTTTGCGGTTCTCGGCGCGCAAGGAAGAACTGATGGCGGTCAAATATGGATTAGCCTCTGCTGAAATTTTTGATCCAAATACCAATTCATTTACTCTGGTAGCAGAACTGTTAAGGAGACCTCGAGCGGGGCATGCTGCTACATTACTTTCTGATGGTAATGTTTTATTAACGGGCGGTAGAGCTGAGGATGAAGTTTTGCGAGATGCGATTCTTTATGATTCTCTGACTGGACAGTTTCAGCCGTTGAGAGCACAAATGAGTGCAAATCGTTATGCTCATCAAGCCACCTTGCTGACCAGTTACGTTCTTTTTTTTCAAAAAATATTTCGATGAGATCTAGAATTTTTTTGTCGTCGCTCTTTTTTTGTCGGCGTCTTCCAGATTTGAATCAGATATTCGAGTTCCTCTAATTCTTTTTTTATTTCTTTTGTTTGGAGTTGGAGCTCATGGGCTATCTCTTGTGCAAAGAGATTCATTTGGTTTTTATCTTGTATCTTTTTGTAAAAATCCCAGGCTTTTTCTTTTTTAGCAAGTCGAATTTTTTTCTCAATTTGTGAGATGGATTTTTTTAACTCAATCCATAATTTTCTTAAAATAGAGATTCCCTCTATTTTTTCAAATTTTTGATCGGAGATCTCACAGAGAGCGCTGAGGGTTTCTAGGCGAGAAAGATCGCGTGATTCGTAGGCATTTTGGACTTCATACCAAAGTTCGGTCATTTTGGGAGAATGCTCTTCATTTAAGTCTGGATGGAGCTTTCGAGCTAATTTACGATAGTGATCTTTGATTTGAGAGGATGCTTCGGGCTCAGTTGTCTGTTTTTGGGCGGGCCGGAGGGGACGGTGACGGAAGGAGGGTTCTTCCTCTTGTTCCTTTCTGGAGTGAGATTGTTGGAAGACTTCTTCTTTAAATTCTTCATAGGCTTGTTCATAGGTGAAGTGACGGGATCTCCATTTTTTTTTGGGTCCTGCAAAAGCCTCAAAAGCCGATTGATAAAACTCTTCTAGATCTTCTTCTGGATCGTCCTCTGGTTCGTCTGAGGAGTTCTGCTGGAGAATGACCGATTCATAAGCTTTCCAGGGTGGGCAGCCTGTCAAGTGGCAGTGAGTTTCCACAGCTTCGACAATATTGTCGAGTTCGTTTAATTTTTGCTGGGATTCTCGGAGTGCAGTCAGTTGCTTCCCAAAGTGGGAGTGAATCCATTTTTGGTATTGGGGTGCGCTTTCGGATTCATGAATTTCAATGATCTTTCGAGTGGATTCTAGTTTTTGGTAAAGTTTTTTACATTTTTTTTGTTCTTCGGATTGGAGTCGACTCGAGTCCATCCAGACCAGGGATCGGCATGAGGAGGTAGGCTGGGTACGTCGGAGGATAGTTTTACTTTTTTTCATGGACAGGCTTACTATTGAACGGTTTTGAGCTTGAATGGATAAGTGAATAGTTATAAGAATTTTGAAGATTAATCAAAAGAAAAAATCAAATGGAAAACTTTACAGTCGCTCTTTCTCCTGATGGCATCCTGGATTTGCTTCCTTCAGCAGCAGGTAGGGTCTCTGAAGACATACGGCTAGAATTTGAAAAGGGATCGGGCGAAGGTCTGAAACAATTGGGTCTACAGGACTTAGGGTCTCTATTGCCTCCTGATCTAGGATTTTGGCGAGATTTTAGCCGGCTTTATTTTTCGTGTCTTTGTGCCTTACCTGGACTGGCAGAGCAAGCCTCCTCAGATATCGTATTATTGCCTCCCTGTTTAGAAAAACTCTCTTCTTTTGTCAGTGCTGGACCTCCTATGATGGGGGGAGAATATCTTAATGAAACTATTTTAGTGAATCTCTGGGAGAAGCTGCATTCTGCGTTTTTAGGAGAAGTACGGAAGTCTTCTTTCAGTATTCAGGAATTTTTTACTCGCTCTGGAAGTGCCTGGAATCTGGTAGGAAGGCTTTGCTTTCATCTGGCTGAAAATAAGGGTAGCGAAGAAACTCCTTTTGCATTTATTGCTACTTATAGTCACCGTCTTTCTCAGCAAGGGAAGACCCAACATCTACCACTGGGTCGAGCTCTAGAGGAATATTCTGGAGAGAAAAATAAATCGCAGCTGATGCAGCTTTTGCTTCCGATGCAACGAGGGGCAGAGAAAAGTCCCTTTCTTCAATCCTTAGTGGAGTCAGGAGAAGTTTTTCATCCTCTTGCTTGGACTCCTCACGAAGCTTTTCAATTTTTAAAGGATATTCCTTGCTTGGAATCCTCCGGGATCCTTGTGCGAGTTCCAGAGGGGTGGAACTCCCGGAAGCCTGCTCGTCCTCAAGTCCAAGTGACTATCGGGGGCAAGAAAAATTCTATTTTAGGACTGGATGCCATGCTGTCCTTCTCTGTCCAACTCTCCCTGGATGGAGAGGAGTTGAGCAGCCAAGAGTGGAAGAAAATTCTATCCGAGACTTCAGGTCTTGCTTGGATCCGCGGAAAATGGGTAGAAATCGACCGTGAGAAACTAAAAGAAGTTTTAGATCACTGGCAGTCTTTCGAAAAAGCTTCTGCAGAAGGAGGAATTTCTTTTATTCAAGGAATGCGATTGCTTTCAGGCGCTGTTGGCTTAGGTGGGGCATCGCAACTTCCTTCCGAAACTTCAGAATGGATGCAAGTTTGTGCAGGTCAGCACCTAGAGAAGCTTTTGCGAGAGCTCAAGGATCCAGATGGAAACCTGAAAGAAGGGGCTGATCCAGGGGCTGAGCTCCAAGCTGTGCTTCGACCTTATCAGAAATCAGGAGTCAGGTGGCTCTGGTTTTTGAGCCGTTTAGGCTTGGGTGCTTGCCTTGCCGATGACATGGGATTAGGAAAAACGATTCAGATTATTTCTTTTTTTCTCCTTTTAAAGCGCCAAGGCCAAAAGGGCTCGAATAAAAAAACTAGTATTCCCAGTTTACTTGTCGTGCCCGCCTCACTTCTGGGGAATTGGCAGTCGGAGATCGAGCGTTTTGCTCCGAGCCTGCGGTTATCGATTGTTCATGCTTCTTTTGGCGATGGGGATTCCATTTCTCAATCTGCGGATGTGGTGATGACAACTTATGGATACCTGCAGCGTCAGGCTTGGATCAGTCAAAAAGTCTGGGATTGCATCGTGATTGATGAAGCGCAGGCGATTAAGAACCCCGGCTCTCAGCAATCTCGCCTGGTCAAATCTCTGAAGGCACGTCATCGAATTGCACTCACTGGAACTCCAGTGGAAAATCACCTTTCTGATCTTTGGTCTCTCTATGATTTTTTATGTCCGGGGCTCTTGGGCTCGGCGTCTGATTTTAAGAAATTTGTTCAGGATGCAGAAAAATCCAAAGCTCACAATAAATATGCTGCATTGAGAAATTTAGTCCGTCCGTATCTTTTGAGACGCCTGAAAACGGATAAGAGGATTCTGACTGACTTACCCGATAAGACAGAAGTCTTGGCTTATTGCTCATTGACGAAGACTCAGGCCGTACTTTATCAGCAATCGGTAGAGGACCTGGCAGGCAAGATTGACCAAGTAGAAGGGATTCAGAGGAGGGGAGTGGTTCTTTCCTTTCTGATGCGGTTGAAACAAATTTGTAATCATCCTTCGCAGTGGCTATCGGACGGAAGCTATCTTGCTTCTGAGAGCGGAAAATTTTTTCGGCTTCGGGAGATTTGTGAAGATATTTCTGCCAAGCAGGAGAAGGTTTTGATTTTCACTCAGTTTCGAGAAATGACAGGCCCACTTTCTGCATTTTTACAGGAAATTTTTGGAAGGCCCGGTCTCATTCTGCAAGGAAGTACGGCAGTTCAAAAGCGCAAAGAACTCGTGGATTCTTTTCAGAAGGACCGGGGCCCACCTTTTTTTGTTCTTTCGTTGAAGGCAGGAGGTACTGGTCTGAATCTCACCGCTGCAGCGCATGTGATTCATTTTGATCGCTGGTGGAATCCTGCAGTCGAGAATCAAGCTACAGACCGAGCCTATCGCATTGGACAGAAAAAAAATGTATTGGTTCATAAATTAATCTGTCGAGGCACAGTCGAAGAGAAAATCGATCAACTCATTGCATCGAAGCAGAGCCTTTCGCAAGAAATTCTGGAAGGGAGCGGAGAAACTCTTCTGACTGAATTGAAAAACGAGGAGCTTTTGAAGCTCGTTGCTCTAGATCTGAAGAGTGCTGTAAAGGGGGATGAGTAGCTTCTAGCGCAGTCTAAGATTTGCTGATCACGTCACGAGGATGAACCAGAGCTCTTGGACGCAAGATGATTTCTTCGTCTTTGGTGATCTCCATTTCGTAATATTTGGCGAGCTTCATTTTGGGTAAAGTAATGCGTCTCTTATCGTCAACTTTCCCCACTTCTAAAATACTGGGTTCTGAGCTTAGTTTCATTTTAGTAATTGACATAGAAAAGCCTCGTTTTTTGAGTATAGCCTATACTTCGTAGTTCTATAATGGGAATGTGGGATGCGCCCATAATGGAATGAGTTCATAAGTTATTATTTTTATTAAATTCTTTAAAAAATAGGATTTTAGTCGAAAAAGACCCTCATTTCATGTGCGTCTGGGATCCAAATCGAAGAGCTGCCACTTTCCTTTCCGATCTAGTCCCTTGCTCTTGACAAATATTGTCGGGTGAAGGAAGTTTTCCAATAAGGAAAAAAGATATGGCAAGGTACGGCGGATATTATGGTCAGTGGGCCCCTTATGTTACAGTGGCTGAACGTCGTAGGAAAGCTGCAAAAAAAATGGCTGCCCTTAAAAAAAGCGGAAGGGAAGTCTATCCCGTTCAAATAGAGGGGCGCACTATTGCTCGAACCTTTTGGGGGAAGGCTTGGTGCGATCATTTAGAGGCCTATAGTGATTTTGAGAATCGACTGCCGCGGGGTAGGACTTATGTCAGAAACGGCTCTGTTTTAGACCTTCAGATTGCTCCAGGTGAGGTGACTGCTTTAGTGAATGGATCATCCATTTATACGGTTCGAATAGGGATTACAGCTTTACCACAAGCGCGTTGGAAAACACTGATTCAGCAATGCTCAGGAGAGATTCACTCTGTCATTGAGTTATTGCAGGGTAAAATCTCAGTAGCAATCATGAAGCGGATGACCTGTAAGAATCAAGGCCTATTTCCCTCTCCTCAGCAAATTTTCATGCAATGTTCCTGTCCAGATTCTGCTGTGATGTGTAAGCATGTGGCTGCTGTGCTTTATGGTGTAGGGGCTCGGTTAGACGAACATCCGGAGTATTTTTTCCAGCTGAGAAAGGTCGATCATTTAGAACTCATTGCTGCCACTGTATCGATTCAGACTGCAAGGCCGTCTAAGAAGTCGGCAAAAATTCTTCAATCGAGCGATCTATCGGGCTTATTTGGGATTGATTTGGAAAATCAGCCTGTTAAAAAGCTCCTTCGAAAAAAGAGAAAGGCAAGTTAGAAAAATTGTGATCTGTGGGAGTTTTTCTTAATCCTATGAGTTTTAGAATTTTATATCAGGATGATAGTTTTGTTGCGATTGAAAAGCCTGCAGGCTTTCATGTTCACCCGCCCGAGGATGCTCATCGAATTTCTCGATCTGTCAATTGTTTGTATTTAGTGAAAAAGCAGTTAGAGACTTATGTTTATCCGGTGCATCGGCTGGATCGAGCCACTTCTGGAGTTTTGCTTTTTGCACTGCGTTCGGATTCAGCTAAAAGGCTCTGTCATTTGTTTCAAGAGCAAAAAATAAAAAAAACCTACTTCTGTGTGACGCGCGGTTGGACAGAAGAATCTGGCATGATTCACTATCCTCTTCCTTCCGAAAATGAGAGCTCAGAACCCTTAGTGGCAACGACTGCCTACCAGCGCATTGGACAGATTGAATTGCCCCATGCTGTGGGGAGGTACCCGACTGCTAGGTATTCCCTTCTGCAAGTGGAGCCCCATTCAGGGAGAAGGCATCAAATCCGTCGGCATTTGAATCACCTCTCTCACCCCTTGATTGGGGATACTCTTTATGGAAATGGGGATCATAATCGTCTTTTTCGGGATCAATTGAAAATTCCAGGACTGCTGCTGAAGGCCTATTGCTTAGAATTTGTTCATCCCGAGCGAGGAGACCCCGTTCGGATTATTTCTCGATGGAGCGGGTTATGGCATTCTGTTTTTGATCTTTTTGGAGTTTGTCCGAGGGGGATGCAGTAAGAGAAAATGTTTTACCTCCTTTCTTTTTTATTTGGCTTTCATTTAATTGTTTTAGTTTATTTTTTTACTTATCTTGCAGTCAGAGCATTTGTAGGAGCAGGGTCAATGCCACTTTATCTTTTAATAGGCAAGCATTTGATCTACTGGCAGCTCATTCGGGTGGGATTCGGTTATTTGCATTCAAATTCTATTATTATTGGAATGGTTGGAGCGATCTATTTGAGCTTGCCTTTTTTTTATTGGATTAATCGGACATACTTCACTACTGAATAAAAGCAGTCTCTATTGATTGTTCAAGTGTCTATCTTTTAGTGATTGTTTTATAAAGCGGGATATTTCAAACCTCTTGATTTCATAAGTGAAATAGGATTAATACGGTGGGTCATTTTTGGCATCTCCTATGCATCTTTCATTATATTATGAATTTAACTCAATATAATGGATGTAATAGTGTTATTCGCAATCATAAAAGAGAATTACCGATCCGTTCATTCTATGGGTTAATTTCTATCCACTCTCTGCTTACTGGTATCCTTTTGCTGGGTATGGGTTCGGTTTTTTTAGATCGAACTGTGTATGCGAGACAGCCGAATAATCATGTTGATTTGAATAGGGAAGATGAGATTCATCAGGAAGAAGATGACTCTTATACAAAATTAGCCGTTGCAATCGAAGGATGGTCGCCTTCTGAGGTTTCAGGGCAGCCAGGTCAAAATTTTGTAAGTGCAAAACAAAGTTATTTAAAGTCTTTAAGGAAAAAAAATGAATCTGAGATTGCTTCCGGTTATGCAGAAATGATTTCAGCTTATGTCAAAAATCTAGGACGTAATACGGGAGTTTCTGCATATTCTGATTATGCTCGAGCAGCTGAAAATTATGGTAAAAGTGTAAACGGGCAGGTACCTGGGGCGGGAGCTCCTGCTGCCGGGGGGCATCAGGCAGTTGCTCAGTCTTATTCTCGCTTAGCAAGTGCTTATTTAGCGACTATTCATCCAGAAACGCATGAAGAATATCACACAAAGGCTAGCGAGTTTGAAAGATTTGCAGGGGTATATGCTAGGGCGCAAAATCAAGTAAATTATTCTCATCTCAAAAAAGCTCATTCTGAATTGGTTGATTTATTTTATGCGAAGTTCGGAACACCGGCAGAGGCTTTGAATCCAAGGGTTGCTCACAATCGCGGGCAGGTAGCACCGGAGGCGGGGCGGCAGGAGCATCAGCCAGGTGCAGCTCTAGGTCCAGAAGAGGAGCGGGGAGGTGGTGCGAATGGACCTGTAAATAACGGAGATAGTCGTAATAATCCTGCACTGGCGGGACGAGATAGTTCTGACTCTTTTAGTCCTCGTGGAGCTCTAGTTCTAGAGAGGGGAGCTAATGCGAATCGACCTGTAAGTGGAGATGGGTTTAATAATTCTCCACGGCGTCAGCCAATAGAGGGTCAGGATGTTTGGGTTAGAGGAGAGAACGCTCAGTTAAGAAATGAGGTGGAAAATTCTCAGCATAGACTGCGTCCCTTAGATCGATCAGCCGATGTTTCTCCTTTAAGAGGTTCGAATTCGCATGGCTCCTTAGCTGTTCAACCAAGAGTGGATGCAGCGACTCAGGCAGGTGAAGAACGCAGACCAGTAGATAAAATTCATGCAGACAACGATAGGAGTCTAAACACTATTCGCCAAAGGCTTACAGCCGAAGAAGCACGGCATCAACTTGAAATGGCTGGAGTAAGGAACGATGTTAACGCTCAATTAGCAGCTCAAACTGCTGAACATAAAAAAGAAAAAAAAGTTGCTTTGAAATATCAAGCAGTGCTTCGTGAATTAAATCAAGATAGCTTAAGAAAAGAATTAAAGGCTAAATTTATCAGAGAAATGAAAGGTCAGGATTTAGTTCATAGAGAAAAATTAATTAAAGCTAAGGGTTTTTATGGTTTGAAAATGACTGTAGATCAAAAAAGAGCAGAAGCTGCTGCTCGTGATAAATTAGCTCTTGAAAGAGATAAACAGTTGAAACTTAAAGTTTTCAGTGATTTTCGTTTGCAAACGGAAAGGCAATCTAAAAATACAGCACGCCTTTTGGCTGCGAAACAATTAGAGCTAGTTAAACTAGAGAATAAATTAGCGTTGAGTGAAATTCAAAAACAGCATGAGTTAGAACAGCAGCATGTGGTAGCAGCTCTTGTAGCAGAAAACGCTACATCACAAGTCTTAAATGGCGTTATTTTGCAAGTGCAGGCAAAGGATCATGAACTAAAGCATTCGAAATTAATACTAGGCCATCAAGTAGAAATTGCTGCTGGAGTTCAGGAAAACATTGCACTGAAGGATGCTTTTGCAGCACAGCAAGAAAAGCTTAAAGCAGATCATGAAAAATTAAGAGAAGTCGAAATGGCTAAGCATAGGAGACAAATAGAAGAAATAAGACAAACTAATGCCCAACTTATAGTCAATTTAGGAGCTGAAAAAGAGAGAAATAAAAGAGTTAATCTTGAATCTCACATACAAAGTGAGTATCACTCGGAAAATCTAGTAAATAAATTAAATAGAAATTATAGAAATAAAGAAATAGAAATTAACGCAAGTCATGAAGCCGAACTGGTGCGAGTGCGAAATGAAGCTGGAGCTGAATTAGCATCTTTGAAAGTGGAACTCGCTGTTCAACACGCAGAAGCAGTAAAAAACCAAAAAATGGAATTAATGGCATATCATCTAGCAGGTCAAGCGACATCAGCCTCTTTGCATGAGTTGGCTTTGGAAGACAAGGAAGAAGATCATGCAGCTCAATTAAAAAGCCAAGAAGCAGAGTATCAAAATATACTTAATGAGGCGAGAGTTTCGAGTCATAACGATCTAATAGCTCTCCAGAGAAGTTATGTGAAACGGCTTGAAGGTGTTCAAAAAGGACACTCATTAGCTAGAAAAAAATTAATCGATAAGCATAGCAAAATCAGAGACGAACTA
>CAIYTD010000085.1 GCA_903928955.1 Oligoflexia bacterium
AGCTCACTTGTAGAGGAAATCTCTCTTAATACTTGAATGTCTTGGAGGAGATCCGGTGTCTTTTTACCTATTTCATCAATAGCTTCAATAGTCGTACGAGCTGGACCTGTAGTAAATGTGATATCTAGTCCATTAATAATTTTATCTTGTCTATTTGAATAAAGTAAACAAGCAGCTTTTTTCATCTGGCGATAGAGGCATAAAAATGATCCACGTTCGTTAATTTCATCATATTGTTGAAAAAGAGTCAGTGCTTTATCTACTTCATTCGTAAAAAGGGGTAAGTTTGCGATAATTTGGCCGCCGGCTGCAGCAGTCAGACCTTCCCATCCACCTATAAAGAGTCCACCTATTGTAATGATTTGCCCTATTAATTTTTGAATAACAATTCGATCATCTAATTCAGTGATACATTGTCTGCTCATCATATCAGATGTTGTAAGAATTAATAAATTCACTGCATTCGCTTGTTGGGTATACATATTGATTTGAGATTGTGATGCGAATGAATTCATAGATGGTTTAATAGATGTATTTCCAGTGAATTGATTGAGCATTGCACTGCTGACTTGCTCTTGAGCATTTTGCATTCTATTTTGAAGAGCAGTGCAATGTTCTCCTTGACTAGCTTTAATGCGGCTGACAGAGTCCCTTACTTTTTGAGTAAGATTATTTACTGCTTGCTGGAGGTCTGGAGGCATTGTGTCTAAAGGACAAATAGAAAGTGGATCTGCTGTAGAAATATCAGCATAGTGGATGATAGGTTTTTTTTTGTTTTCTGTAAAATCAATTCGAGATTGGATCAGATTTTCTAATGGATCTAATTCAGAGTTTTGAAGCATTTTTTCTTCTAAGGTGCTTTGGCTATGCCTAGTTTTGGCTCCTGCTGTACAAAAATGAGATGTTAAAAAACAGGTGAAAAAAATTAAATAAAGGAAATAAAGTTTCAAAAACGCCCCCTTCTAGTCTGGGAACGCACCTATCATAACGGAACTATAAGAGTAAAGAAATTTATCTGCAATGGCCAAATCGTTTAAAAAAGTGTAAATCCTATGAAATGGAATTAAAAGACCGAATTATTGTTGCCCTAGATGTAGATAATCTTGAGAAAGCAAAACCACTCGTTGAAATTCTTTCTCCCTATGTACATTGTTTTAAAGTGGGCTTAGAACTTTTAACATCGGTAGGAGCTCCTCAAGTGGTGAAATTTATTCATCAGGCAGGAGGACAAGTTTTTTTCGACGGTAAATTTCATGATATTCCAAATACAATTGCAGCTGCTTCTCGTGCTATTTCAAGATTAGAAGTTAAAATGTTTAATGTTCATGCGTCATCTGGTAAAGAAGCAATGATAAATGCTGTTCAGAATAAAGGAAATTCAAAATTACTAGCTGTAACAATATTAACTGCTTTAGATGAAGAATCTTGTAACCATATTTATGGTGTATCGGTCGCATCAAAAGTAAGGCAGTTTGCTTTAGATGCAAGTGAAGCGGGAGTCGACGGTTTGGTTTGTTCACCAAAAGATTTATCCAATCTATTGCAAGATGAGTCTTTAAAGCATTTAATGAAAATCACTCCGGGTGTTCGTCCTACTTGGGCGGATGCTCAAGATCAAAAACGTGTTTTTACTCCTCGAGAAGCAATTCTGGCTGGGGCAACTTCTTTAGTCATAGGTCGACCTATTACAAGACCTCCACGAGAAATCAAGACACCTGTAGAAGCCATTCGGAGAATTTTAGATGAAATTTCTTCCATTTAAGTCAATAGCTCAAAGGAATCACTATGAAAGATGGTAATGTTTTAGGTTTATTAACAGAAATTGGGGCAATTCTAAATGACAGTCATATCGTATATACTTCGGGTAGGCATGGTGCAGCTTATATAAATAAAGATGCACTTTACCCTCATACGCAAGTCACTTCCCAACTTTGCTTAGAGATCGCAAGACACTTTGCGGCTGCGCAGGTAGATGTTGTTCTTGCTCCTGCAATTGGGGGAGTCATCTTGTCTCAATGGGTAGCTTATCACTTAACTCAATTAACGCAGAGAGAAGTTCTGGGAGTCTATGCGGAAAAAAGTCCAGACCATCAGTCTTTTTTGATTCAACGCGGATATGATCTCCTTTGTCAGTCGAAACGCATTCTTGTTGTGGAAGATATTATTACTACTGGAGGTTCTATTAGGAAAGTCATAGCAGCTGCACGAGCCATTCCTTCGGAAGTGATTGGAGTTGCCGCTCTTTGTAATCGAGGAGGCATCACTGCCCAAGAAATAGGAAATGTTTCAGAACTCTTTGTTTTAGCCGATCTCCCGTTAGAGTCCTGGGAGCAACAGGACTGCCCACTCTGTAAAAAAAATATTCCCATAAATACTAGCGTAGGTAAGCAGATCAGCACTTCCAGTCTGCGTAAATTTGGGCAAAACGAGGCGTTACTAATTTAAGATATCTAAAATAGAGATCTCCTCGTGATTTGTCCTTGTTTGCGTGTAATCCAAGAATACTCAACGTTTCACTATATGCTAGTGCTTGACACAATGTTTCTGCATGAATCATGATTTTATCGAAACGTTCGGCTTCTTGCCAATATTCCTTTTTGAAAACACGTTTACTCAGCTCGGGCCTAAAACATCGGATGATCAGAGCTGAAATATTTTTTCTAAATTCATAATTTACATTCGAAAGACTTCGATCAAAATCGGAAGTATTCATGAGTGAGCCAATCGGATGACTTGTTACGAGTGTTTGAATAAAATTTGCAGGATATTTCATCATGCTTTTTATAAAATCCTTCATAGCCATGAGGGCCTGGATTTGAGAGGTCCCTTCATAAAGAAGCGCTCCAAAACTATCACGATGAATTCTTCCTGCAGAATATTCATTCATATAGCCATAGCCTCCTAACGCCTGTATTACTTTTTGGGATAGAGTAGCGGAAGTTTCTGCTCCATAATACTTTACTAGTGGGGTTCTATGGCGAATAACTTGTGAAGCTTTTTTGAAAAGTTCTGCTTCTTTTTCGCTCAGATCTTCTGTGTGCCTTTTTTTTAAATCCAAGCGCTGATAAATATCAAAAAAAGAGATTGTATCCACCATAAGAACTCGAAACGCATCTCTTTCTGTTTCCCAATCTTGAAAATTACGTCGGTACAGGGGGAGATCCATTAGATATTTACCGAACTGTTTTCTATTTTCAGCATAATCACGAGCAAGTGCTAAAGAAGCTTCTATAAGGCCTAGTCCTTGAATTCCAACTGAAATCCTTGCTTCGTTCATGAGGTAAACCATCATTCCAAAACCTTGATTTTCTTGACCTACTAATCGGGCAATAGTATTGTCATAAACAACTTCACAGGTAATGGAACCGTGCATTCCCATTTTTTCTTCTATTTTAGAAATTTTGTAGTTATGTAGTTTTCCTTCAGAGGATTCTAACCATTCTTCAGCAAAGAAGAGTGAGACTCCTTCTAAACCTTCTGGAGCTCCTTTGATTCTAGCTAAAATGAAGGCTAATCCACCACCTGCATTCGTAATGAAACACTTTGTACCGTTCAGAAGATAGGTTCCATTTGATTGCCGTTCTGCCGTTGTTCTGAGTGACCCTACATCGGAACCAAAATTAGGTTCTGTCAGGCACATACTCCCGCTTATTTCACCTTTTATGATTTTTGGAATAAACTTTTCTTGAAGATCTGAATCACAAAAACGTTCTATCATATCAGCAATAGGGGCAAAAAATCCGATCTGAGAACTCGTGGAAACACAGGCTCGAGAGATTTGTTCAAATGCAATTAATCCTACGGAAACAGGTGTTCCCATTCCTCCATACTTAGGATCTAGACTTAATCCGTGGAGGTCCATTTCTTGAGCATCTTCAATAGGTTTTTTGAAGTACTTCAGAGATTTCTACATGGCCATCCACTAAATATCCTCCTCCTACTTGATCCAGTTCTTTAGCTCTGGGGGTTAAGATTTCTCCTGTCCACTTCCCCGTAGACGTCAGGAGATCTTCATAAAATTGAATGAGCTCTTTCTGATCTAGAAACCCATCTGAAGTGGGAAAAGCCAACTTATAAAGAGGTATAATGTTTTCCCAATCGATTGCATTTTTAAACAAGTACCGCCATTCACTGGAATCAGAGTAATAGTTCATAGATCTATTTACGATGAAATGATGAATAAAAAAAATTAAATTTCAAAGAATATAGCCCAAGCGAAGGATGGTAATCCTGGGTAGTATAAATTGACCAAAGTATCCAAACGCAGCTTCTGATGCCGCTTGTAGGCTTGTTCCTGCTGCCGACTTACTATCCATTGTTACGCTACCAAAGGAAGCGAATGGGACAATCATTCCAAAGTCCCCCCCTAAAAGAATTCTGGGACCTACTTTCCAGTTAAAGCCAACTCCTAGGGTCACATAAAAGCTATTCAGAGTAATAGTTGAAGGAATAGGACCAGATTGTGTGGAAAGTGTTCCTAGGTTTAAATTGGTATGGTATTGAAGATTTTGAAATCCTAAACCCCCTCCAAAAAAAAACGCACTTTCAGTGGGATGCCATTGCCCTCCTAATTCTAAATGACTTCCTCGGTAGGATCCTTGGAAAA
>CAIYTD010000086.1 GCA_903928955.1 Oligoflexia bacterium
CTACTTAAAAAATGCCGTGATATTGCAATGTCCTTACAAACTACCTTAGCCACTCATCCCAATCCATGGGAAATCATCAACCAGGCAACAATCGGAGATTTTGGATCCTTAGAAAGAGCAACAGCAGTTTCTGCCTATTCAGGTATACTGGGTATTGCACTCAACCTAAAATTAATTGAAGACATCATGCTCGCACCTCTCATTTCTGAACTGGGTATTTTATACCTACCTAGACAAATTACTGAACATTTACGAAAAGACACTCTTCATGAACTAACTGTTGAGGAAACCCACGAATATTCTACATACCCCATTAAAAGCATAGCAGTTGTACTCGATCGAAAAGCCCAAATGGACGAACAACTCCGGGCAATCATCCTGTCTGCACATGAAAAAGCAGATAAGACTGGCTTTCCTGGGAAAAAATTTGGAAAACATATTCCTATTGAATCCTTTGTAGTCCACTTCGCATTTGAATTAGATCGTTTAACCGCTGTGCGACTAGGTAAGCCCTTGTTATCTCTTGAAAATGCGATCAAACAACTTCTAGATAAGGAAAGCGAAAAGCCTAGTCATTTCACGCTAGAGTTCACTTTAAAGATGAAACTTGCTCTTAAACCCAAAAATACACCGCAACATTAAATAACCCTAAAGACACCTCAGCATTTCACCGAATCGCTATTAAGAGTCAAACAGAGTAACGGTGCAACTGGCTGTGAGGTAGCCTTGGAATGATAACAAATTACGACGGCGAAGAAATTGAGATCCCAAAAACCCTTCCTATGCTCCCCGTACGAGATATCGTAGTATTTCCATACATGATAATTCCGCTATTTGTTGGACGAGATTCTTCCATCCGTAGCGTTGAAGAAAGTCTCGCACGTGCAGATCGATTAATTCTTCTTTCATCACAGAAAGAAATTGGCGATGAACACCCCTCACCCGAAGGAATTTATAAAACGGGTACTGTCGCAATGATCATGCGAATGAGAAAACTGCCAGACGGGCGCATCAAAATTTTGACACAAGGACTTTGTAAAGCTAACATAAAAGAGTTCAGTCAAACGAATCCTTTTTTTGAAGTCGCAATTGAGAAAATCGAAGAAACTTCAAAAGGTGTTTTAACTGAAACTGAAGCCTTAATGAGAAATGTCCGAGAGCAACTTGAAAAAACTATCGCTCTTGGAAAAGTATTAACACCTGACATTCTCATGGTGCTGGACGACATTACAGATGCAGGTAGACTTGCTGATTTAGTAGCATCCAACCTGGGGCTCAAAGTAAGTGATGCTCAAGCGATTCTGGAAACATTTGATTCCATTGAAAGACTTAAAAAAATACATGAAATTCTAGGCAAAGAAATTGAAGTATTATCCATCCAAGCTAAAATAAGATCTCAAGCCAAAGAAGAAATGACAAAGTCCCAAAAAGAATACTTCTTGAGAGAACAGATTCGAGCAATCAAAAATGAGCTAGGCGATACGGACGTCAAAGGAGAGGAGATTGTGGAGCTCAAAGAAAAAATTTCGATATCAAAAATGCCGCAAGAGGTAGAAACTGAGGCGTTAAAACAGCTGGGAAGGCTAGAAAGAATGCATCCTGATGCTTCTGAAGCTTCCATGTTAAGAACTTATATCGACTGGTTAGTGGAAACTCCGTGGAGTAAACAAACAGTTGATAATCTAGATTTAAAGCGGGCTAAATCTATATTGGATGAAGAACATTATAATTTAACTCAAATCAAAGAAAGAATCCTTGAATATTTAGCTGTCAGAAAGCTTAAAGATAAAATGAAAGGACCACTTCTTTGTTTTTCAGGCCCCCCCGGAGTGGGCAAGACCTCTCTTGGAAAATCAATCGCTCGAGCACTAGGTAGAGAATTCGTAAGAGTTTCTTTGGGAGGAGTGAAGGATGAAGCGGAAATTCGTGGACATCGCCGAACTTATGTTGGTGCCTTGCCTGGAAGAATTATTCAAGGACTCAAACAAGCTGGAACTAATAACCCAGTATTTGTACTAGATGAAATTGACAAACTAGGCAACGATTTTCGTGGTGATCCTTCTGCAGCTCTTTTAGAAGTTTTAGATCCTGAACAGAACTATTCGTTTAGAGATCACTACCTGAATGTAGCTTTTGACTTATCGAATGTTATGTTTTTAGCTACATGCAACGTGCTAGACACTATTCCATCTGCGCTGAGAGATCGCATGGAGATCATTCAACTTTCAGGATACACGGAAGAAGAAAAGTATTTTATTTCAAAAAAATATCTTATTCCTAAACAAACTATTGAGAACGGAATTAAAGACACTCTCATTGAATTCAATGACGAATCAGTTCGAACCATTATATCTCAATATACAAGGGAAGCAGGACTCAGAAACCTTGAACGAAATATTGCAACAGTTTGTAGAAAAACTGCTCGCACTGTTGCCGAAGGAAAAACTGATAAATCATTCATTACTCGTGATCAAGTTTATAAGCTTCTTGGCCCAGCTCCCTACATCCGTGAGGATGAACAAGAACATGACGAAATTGGCATTGCTACCGGACTAGCATGGACTTCTGTGGGAGGAGAGATTCTTTACGTAGAAACCAATATCATGAAAGGTAAAGGCCAGATGATCCTAACGGGTCAACTCGGAGAAGTCATGAAAGAATCCGGACAAGCCGCTCTTGGGCTCATACGATCACGCGCTAAAGACTTCGGGCTCGATGAAGATCTCTTTGCAACTCATGACATCCACATTCATTTTCCGGCAGGGGCTGTTCCAAAAGACGGACCGTCTGCAGGAATCACTATGGCGGTTGCGCTGATTTCTCGACTAACCGGGATCCCTATTCACAAAGATGTGGCAATGACGGGAGAAATTACACTCACAGGTAAAGTCCTACCTATTGGCGGACTTAAAGAGAAAGCATTGGCTGCAATGCGTCATGGCATAAAAACCATTATTATTCCTGAAAAAAACAAGAAGGACTTGGACGATATTCCAGAAGAATACCGTAAAAATCTCACTTTTATTCCAGTGAAAAATATAGACGATGTCCTAGAAATAGCTTTAACGCAAAAGCTCATTAAAATACTCGGGAAAGGAACTAGCTCGAATCAAAAAGATGAAAAGGCTCCACAAAAAGGGCCTCGCAAAAAAGGGAGTGCCTCCTCTAGACCTGGTTTTGATAAGGCAGCCTAGTCGCCCATTGAGCTACGAGACTGGATATGCGAGAAAGAGGAAATGACTTTATTAGAACTTCTGGCATGCGGGCTATTGGTTACCTTATCTGCCACTATGTCAGCCTCAGAGATTGCACTTTTCTCGCTTTCTCGTTTTCAGCTCAGGTACCTGAAGGAGAACTTTCGCCCTGTCCATCGAAAAATTAAAAACCTGTTAGCGGACCCAGGTGGACTATTAATTACGATATTAGTTGTCAACGAAGTTCTCAATATTGCACTCACTTCGATGATTACCGAAACTATTTCTAAAGCACAGATCACAATCCCTCTTTTTGCTTCTGGGATACCCACCTGGGCATTTGAAACAGCTATTGGAACCTTGATTTCAGCTCCTATTATTCTCCTTATTTGTGAAATTACCCCTAAAGTCATTGCGGCCCGTACTAATCAATTGGTAGCAACACTGACAGTAGGTCCACTCACAATCATCTATAAAGTATTGAGCCCAATGAGATATTTCTTAACTCATTTTATCAAACTATTTTTTCATACAGCTGCGCCATCCCGAAGTTCGAGCCTAACGGAGAGAAGTTCCAATAAAAAAAATAACCCCATCTTAAAGGAATCTGACTTCCTCCTCCTAGTGGAAGAAGGTCATAAAGAAGGTGCAATCCAGGAAACAGAACTGGAACTGATTCGAAATGTTTTTGAATTAGATGACACAAGCATAGCAGAAGTATCTACGCCGCTTCCAAAAGTTTTATCCCTGACAGCAGATACTACGGTGAAAGATGCACTTATCTCCATCAAAAGCCAAAGATATTCTCGAATTCCTATAGTCGACCACCAACGAAAGGAAGTAGTGGGAATTCTTTATTCAAAAGACTTACTGCGCTATAAACTGGATTTTCAACTTTCAGCTACCCCCATCTCTGCACTCATGCGAAAACCCTTCTTTGTGAACTCAGGCATGAGGCTAAACGCTCTTTTTCGTATTTTTAAACAACAGAAAATTCATATGGCAATCGTTAAAGATCCCAATGGTGAAATTGCTGGAGTTGTAACTATGAGCGATCTTTTAGATGCTCTATTTGAAGACTTCTTTTCAGAGGCAGAACTCAATGAATCAGGAAAACAGAAATGATCTCTTTCACAATCTGGCAACTTGGAGCAATGATAGGCCCCCTACTGATAATTGAGGGGTTTTTTTCTGGATCGGAAATTGCCCTTCTAGCAGCCGATAAACTAATACTGAAAAATTTATCGAAACAAGGTAACGCCGGAGCAACTTTAGCTCTCGCATTAGCAAACCACCCCGAACGCATTCTTTCTGTCACACTCCTTATGACTAGCCTGTGTGTAGTCAGCTGCTCTGCATTGATTTCACTCTATTTTCTAGGAAACTCTGAGACTCACTCTGAAATAAAAGCAGTCCTTACGACTTCACCTTTAGTTGTCATTTTTGGAGAACTCCTCCCTAAAACTCTCTATCAAAGAAATGCTACTGAACTTGCACCTTGGATCGCATACCCTATCTCTTGGATCTATTGGGTTTTCTTCCCTCTGACCCGAATTTTATCGTCCTATACGACTCGCCTTTCTCGATTAGTAGGCCCTATTGAAGAACTTCTCTCTGGAAAGCGGAAAAACAGTAGGGAAGAAATTCGATCACTCCTATCCTATACCAAAAATGAAACGGAAATTAAATCAAGCGAACAGCGAATGATTAAAAGAATATTTGATTTTAGATATTCTGAAGCTAAGCACGCTCTCATTCCTCTCGTACAAGTGGATGCTATTGAAGAATCTGCATCCATACGAGATGCTCTTGAACGCTTTGAGCACCACCGGCACTCGAGAATGCCTATTTACTCAGATCGAATTGATAATATCGTAGGAGTCATTGAATCAGTAGATCTTTTATCGGCAACGGACCAACAGCAATCCATCGGAGATTATATTAGACCAGCCCACTTTGTTTCAGAAACTCAATCTCTTGAAAATCTGATGTTAAAAATGAAGTTAGATGACCATGAAATGGTTGTAGTTGTTGACGAACATGGAGGTGCTGTTGGAATTTTAACGTTTGAAGACATCATTGAGGAAATCGTAGGAGAAATCAGTGATGAATATGATTACGAATCTCAACCTTTCAAAAAAATAAATGAAACCAGCTGGAGCACTCAAGCAAGAATGGAAATTCAGCAAATAAATGAAATTCTAAAAATCGATTTACCAGAGGGTGAATATGAAACATTAAGTGGCTTCTTGCTGCAACAATTCGGCCGCATCCCTCAATGGAAAGATGAGCTCTTTTTCGATACTCCCACTGGATCGTATAAATTCTTAATACAAAAAGCTACTGAACGTCATATCGAAGTAGTGCTGATTCAAAAAATTGACTCCCGATCCTAATATTTTTTCATATCTTTTAATAAAAAATCTGTACAATAGATCAAAGAAAGACACTTTATGGCTAAAACTGTACTCATAGTGGATGATATTGCCTTTGTCAGGAAAACACTTTCAGAGATTCTCACGCAGGCACAGTATCAAATTGTAGGAGAAGCGGCAGATGGAAATGAAGCTGTTAATTTGTACCTCAAGCTACGTCCAGACATCGTTACAATGGATGTAGTGATGCCACAAATGAGCGGTATCGACGCAACTCGAAAAATTATCAAAGCGGATAAAAACGCAAAGGTAATCATCATTTCTGCAATGGGTCAGGAAAACCTAGTCATGGAAGCAATCAACGTAGGAGCCAAAGACTATATTCTTAAGCCCTTTAGTACGGAGGACGTATTGAAAACAATTGAGCGAGCTCTCCTCAGTGCACAAACGATCATTTCGCGTAAACTTCAAAAAGACAAATTGACTTAATATACGGGCAATGGAAAGAGACTGGGGCGAGTGGATTTAGAACGAAATGACTTAATGCAACTGGTAAATGCATTACCAGATTCATTTGATTTCTATCATTTGGGAACAGTAAAACAAGAATCACACGCATCTATTGGATATACAGCCGAGAAGACTTGCTCCATTGTTTTTCATCTTCAAGGTGATCTTGAAGCCTGGGTAATGATCCTCTTTGATCATGAACTAGATACTTCTCTTTACTCCGAATTAGGAAATCTGATAGTGAGTAAAATTGCAAACTACCTGAGTGCTAAAAATGGATTAGAAATTATGATATCACCTCCCCAATCTTTAAATCATGCCCAGGCAAAAAAAATAATTCAGACGAACACTCAAGCAATTAAAAGAACCTACGTGCATTTTTACAACAATTCATTCATTCCTATAGAAACCGTCCTCTTGCCCACCCCACTGAAGGAAAAAGGTTATGCTTAAATTGTTTGGATTTTTTATTAAATTTTCGTTTTTTTCAATACTTGTTCTCATTTTAGGAAATTGGCTCAGCTGGGACGGGATGACGATCTCCGATCAAATCAAACTGAAAATGTCCCATGCAGAAGAATCCGGCATACTCGAGTCAGTGCGAGATTGGGCAGATAAAATCAGCCGCGATGCAAAAAAAGGATTTCAAAACAAAGTCAGTCAGGTATCTACTCCAGAAGAAATTCCTTCCTCTGAAAGGCAAAAGTTAAAAGCACTGATCCGTGAGTTAAATGGGTCACGGAAAAAAGATTAACTGAGTGATCTTCAATCCATCCGCTTGAGATCTCTCAGCAACAAGTGCAATACCCGAAATGAGCATACACCAAAGAATCAGAATTTTTGTGAATTGACCTAAATTTCGGGCCCATTTTTTTTGCCTTAGCCTCATTTTTATTTTCCTCTCAGCTTCACTTCTCTTTTTCTCCCCTTAGGATCTCATAACGCACTGAATTAGTAAACTAAATTAAATAACACCTTTTAAACTTAATTCATGAACAATATAAAGAAGTTATACTGATAAATTAAACTTCACGTACAATCTTCAAAGTTTTAATTCCTAATTCTTCACGAGGCCGATCCATGGAATCTGTGACAGCTGCACCTAATTTATTTAAAACATCTTCCCCCTTGACTACTCTGCCAAAAACGGAATGCTTACCATCTAACCAGGGAGTAGGGACTAAGGTAATAAAAAACTGACTCCCATTCGTATGGGGGCCAGCATTTGCCATAGACAAGACACCGGATGTATTGTGCTTCAAGGATGCATCAAATTCATCTTTAAATCGATATCCTGGCCCGCCTGTGCCTTGACCTAATCGATCGCCCCCCTGCACCATAAAATTCTTGATAATACGATGAAAAAGAGTGCCATCATAATAGGGCTCATTTGATTTTTTACCTATTTTAGGATCCACGTACTCTTTTTCCCCAGTTGCTAAACCAACAAAGTTTTTTACAGTTTCAGGAGTTTTTTCTTCCTCAAGCTTGCAAATCATTTGTCCCACTGTGGTCTCAAAAACTGCATAGAGACCTTTACCTAGACCTAAATTTTCTTCGCTAATAGATGCCATAGAGATTCCTTTATTTTCAACGGTGATAACATGATTTTTCATCGTTCAGAAGTGCAAACCTAAACCAGTGGATCCCCAGAGATGAAGAAACTGAGGCGATCCAGTCAAGGTTGTCATTGCAGAAACCTCAAAATAGAAAGAAAAGTGAGTACCATAATAAAGTGAGAGAGGATAATTCAGACCAATACTCCCTCCCCCCTCCAAAGAACTAGACTGAAGACCGGTTCCCAATCTCAATCGAATTTCAGGCTCCATCCTCGACTCCTGATAAATCCGAAAAACGAGAACGCCAGAAGCAATCGGGTCATTTTGAAAAGAAATATAATTGGCTCCCAAAGATAAAAAACGATGTAAATAACCATGGGAGGCTAATGGTAAACAAAAAGAAAATTCACCTTCCCCTGCCCATTCCAGACTTCCTGAAAAAAATTCTGCTCCTCCTAAAAGCATGCCCCGAATCACAAAGCCCCAAGGTGCAACTCCTTCGTCCGGAGGCCCAGCAATAGGTGCAAACCCGACATCACTGAAAGCCCGGAGATCCTCAAAAGTAGCCACCTCATGCGAAAGGACGTATCCGTACACCCCAGAGGGTAATTTAACTTTGTACCATTCCAATTCCTGTTCATCTCGAACCAGATTAGAACTCACGGAAAGAATGACACCTTTTGGAAGGGTTGCAACTAAAGGTGAAATCGAGGAAGCAGCTTCATGCACTTCTACATTATTCTGAAGTATTTTAGCTCTCTGACTCGCAAAAAGAATTCCAGATTGAAAAACCCAGAAAATAAAAAGAAAACATAAACGTTTCCTCACGCAAGGCGATCCACTAATAGCTGCAGCATCTCCCGATTAGAAGGATAACGCACCTTTTCTAGTGCTATTTCCGCTGGCACCCAAAGATAATCGGTATGCTCCCGTTGATCTAAACGAATTTTTGGCAAAGTTTTCTCATCTCCAGAGACAGCTAGGAAATAGCCATACTCACGATTGACACGTCCACGACTCACAAACTCAAAATTTTTTTCAAGCGATTGGGGCGGAAAGGGAAAAATAAGCCCCGTTTCCTCTTCTGCCTCTCGCTGAGCAGCATCTAAAAGAGACTCTCCTGGCTCTACCCCTCCTGTAACGGGCTGCCAAAATCCTCCCCGAGTAGAATGGGTATGAAGAATCAGAAAAAGCAAAGTGGGGTTCTCCAGATTTTTCCAATAAATCCAAACTTGAACTTTTAATGAAGGGGGTTGAGAGGACATATCTAGAACAAATTAGGATAAAAGCCTCATTCAGGCAATTGCTTTTTATTCCTGATAAAACTATGTTAGCAGTCTACAGTTTTATGCCGATGTAGCTCAGTTGGTAGAGCAACGCTTTCGTAAAGCGTAGGTCGCCGGTTCGATTCCGGCCATCGGCTCCAGTTTAAATATCGTGTTTTAAGTTTTTTCATACTCAGAAATAAAAGACCTATTAACTAAAAACAATAAATATATTCAATAGTTGGCATACATGATGTAAAATCAAGCGTAAGGGAAACTTTTACGACCTAAGAAGCCTTCGCTCGATAGATCCGTTTGGCGTCCTATGGTAGGGGGGTTTCGGAAAATGTGAAAGACTTCCCAATTTCCTTCCTCCTTCCAGTCGCATCCGCCTACAGCGAGGTAGACCTAAATTGGCCGCTGACATACTCCCCATAAACCTCCACCAGCCAAGCATCCCAATAGGCTACGTCGACTTCTCATAGGGAATTTCACCTTGCCGGACTTTAAGGAGCAATTCTCTTTCAGGTCGGGGAAAATTAACGTCCTCACCGGCCTGAAGGCCCATTTCGGTCCGCTTGCGCGGCGGTGATTCCCTTAAGCAGCTTTCGCTGCTCTTAGCGAGTCACGCCCGACTCGGAGAATATTCAAAGCGGCATTAATATCACGATCGTGATGCACATGACATTCGCTGCAAATCCATTCTCTTACCCCAAGACCACTTAGTCCGCTCGGCCCTGTTTTTTTGTGACAGTGTGAGCAAGTGATTGTGGAGGAATTCTCATTCACTTCATAATAATGTCCTGAGCGCCTAATGGCTTTATATTTCAGAAAATCTCGGATGACTCCGATTGAAGCGTCTGTTGAACTTTTTCCATTTCCTGATTGGACAAACTTTCC
>CAIYTD010000087.1 GCA_903928955.1 Oligoflexia bacterium
TCCCAGGCATCCGTTAGTGGAACAAATTATAGAAAAGCACTTAGGGGACTTGGAAAGAAAAAACTACTCAGCTGTCGCAAAAACCATTGGAATACCGGTAGAAAAAGTGATCGAGGCAACTCGCTTGATTTTAGAATTTGAACCCAAGCCGGGCCGATCTTTTCATTCGAGTGATACCCAATACATTACTCCAGATATCTATGTTTATAAAGTAGCCGAAGAGTTCATGGTCGTATTAAATGAAGACGGAATGCCAAAACTCAGAATCTCTCCTTATTATAAAAATATACTTGCTGCAGCTCAAAAAGATCAGAATAAAATTACAAAGGAATATGTACAAGAAAAATTAAGGTCTGCTGTATGGTTAATTCGATCGATTCATAATCGACAAAAAACGATCTATAAAGTAACAGAGGCCATTGTTCGACGCCAAAGAGATTTTTTTGAAAAGGGCGTTCAACAGCTAAAACCCATGATCTTAAAAGATGTGGCCAATGATATTGGGATGCATGAATCGACGATCTCTCGAGTGACTACCAATAAATTTGTCCACACACCCGTAGGTATTTTTGAATTGAAGTACTTCTTTAATTCGAGCATCCATGCTGCAGATGGCAGTGACTCACTCGCCAGTGAAGCGGTAAAAGAAAAAATTCGGCAAATGATTCAAAAAGAAGACCCAAAAAACCCTCTTTCGGATCAAAAAATAGTAGAACTCCTCAGAACTGGAAATATCGAGATTGCTCGAAGAACGGTAGCAAAATACCGAGATGTGCTTGGAATTCTTTCGTCCGGAAAACGAAAGAAAATGATCTAGAAAATTCATGCCTCGAGCTGAGACAGCCAAGAGGCACCCTCCACGAGCTCGACCCCCCCTACGGAGCGCGAATGGTTGAAATTCTTGAGCAATTGAAAACTTTTTGCATTTTTAAATAAACCTGAAAAATACTGTAAGGAAGTGCTCAAAGTCGGATCGGATGTTTTGACCTCAATGAGCCACTCCGCTTCTTTATTCAAAATCGTTAAAAAATCGACTTCTCTCTTATTCTTATCCCTCAAATAAAACAGGCCCCGCGTCTCCCCCAAGCTATCTTCCAAAAAATGCATCCGCTTAAAAAGTGCACAGGCAACTAGATTTTCAAATCGTGCTGCAACATCTTTTTTGACACGGCCTAAATCATAAAAATAAATTTTAGGCTCTTTTAATACCGACCGGGCCACGTTCTTACTGTAGGGAGTGACGACAAAAACAACAAAAAGGCGTTCTAAAAGCTCCACCCATCGCTGAACGGTGCGAGGTGCCACTTGTAAATCACGTCCCAATGAAGAATAAGACACTGTAGAACCGACTCGATCTGCTAGCAGATCGACTAAAATTTCAATTCCTTTCAGATTGCGAACCTGCTCTAAATCCAAAAGATCCTCTCTTAAGATTCGATCTAAATGGGACCTTCTCCAACGGGCTGCAAAAACCTCAGATCCTTTGAAAAAAGGCTCTGGAAAGCCTCCAAATCTCATGAGGTGATCCAATGCCTCTCCTTTAAATTCATTTTGTGTACTGCGCACTTCTGCAAGCGAAAAAGGATGCAGCCGGTGATAAAAAAAACGACCCGCCATCGAATCCCCTCCCTTACGATAGGTATCTAAACGAGCAGATCCAGTGACCAATAAGCGAGGCCGGACTCCTTCTTTGTCATAAATCCCTTTTATCCAGGACTTCCATTTTGGCATTTTATGCAGTTCATCGAAGATCACGAGTTCTGATTGACGATCCCAATTTTTTTTTAAGAGTGTGAGCCGATCTTCAGACACATCATAGTTTAAATAATCGGATTGATTAGGATAAAGTCCCTGAGCGAGGGTCGTTTTTCCGACTTGACGGGGTCCTCCCAACAAAACTAATTTTTCTTCTAAATCGCTTAAAATTTGCTTTTCAATGGATCTTTGCATTCCGACTATTTTAACATCTATGTCAAAATAGTCGAACTTTTTTGACATAGACGTCAAAAAAGTCGGGATCAAAACGGGCGTACAACCACTAGAATCACGATCAAAATCATGAGAAGTGTAGGCACCTCATTCATGACCCTCAACCGAAAACTCGTGTTGTTATTAAAGTCTTTCGATTGAAATTTTTTCCTGATCTGGCCAGCCCATCCCGTCACTAACACCATTAAAACAGCGCTAGCTAATTTCATTTGAAACCACAACTGGAATAAAAGCGATAAATTCAATAAAATTAGCCCCACTCCAGCAATCACAGAAACTAGCATCGCTGGAACGGTAATATAGCGATACAATCTTTTTTCCATGAGAGAGAATAAGGAATGGATCTCCTCTTTATTTTGACCAAAATCAAAATGATAAATAAAAAGTCGATAAAGATAGAGCAATCCAGCCATCCAACAGATGATGCCTAGGATATGAAAACACTTAAACCACAAATAGAAACTACTCAGATTCATCACGCATCCCTTAATAGGGCTAATATAGAGTTTACTCAATGTAAAAAATAAGGTATGGTGATAAAATTATAAAATAAACCTAAAGTGTCCTCATTCAAAGGTACCCTTTTTTTACAGAAGGCATTGAAGCATGTTTTCCCAACCATTAGTTGTTCCATTTCAAAAAATATCACTTCGTTTTCAAGGAGTTCCATTGAAAAAATTAAGAAAGTGGCTGATCATTCTGACTGGAGCTTACTGTGGCTTGCTTCTCGGGCGAAATCAGGAGCTAGCCCCTCAGGCTTGCCTCTTTCTCAGTATTTTTTTGGGAACGATTTTAGGGCTTATTTTTCAACCTATTCCTGGACAAGCTATGGTTTTGCTTGGAATTCTCCTCACAGCCCTGAGTGGAATATTACCGATTGAAAAAGCATTGAGCGGTTACAGCGAACCCATTGTTTGGTTGGTTCTAACAGCATGCCTTTTCTCGAGAGGAATGATTAAGACTCATCTTGGAAAAAGAATATCGCTCCATATGATCCGCATGCTAGGAAAAAGCACCTTTGGACTGGGAGTCTCTCTTGCTGCAACAGACATGCTCTTAGGAGCAGTGATCCCTTCGAATGGAGCGCGTTGCGGTGGAGTGATTTTTCCGATTGCAACAGGACTCTGCGAATCGTACGACTCCAAGCCAGGAGTGACTTCGAGAAAATTAGGATCCTTTCTCTACACCCTCCTCTACCAGGCAGATGTGATGGTCTGTGCGACCTTTCTGACTGGACAAGCCTCCAATATCCTCATTGCAAAATTTGCTCAAGAACTCCTCGGAATTGAAATTACCTATGGATCTTGGTTTATCGCTGCCATCGTTCCGAGCTTGATTTCGTTTCTTTTGTTCTCCTTTTTCCTCTATCGCTTTTACCCCCCTACAGTGAAAAAGACCCCTGGAGCACCGGCTTTTGCCAAAAAAGAACTCGAAAAAATGGGCCCCGTATCGCTTCATGAATACATGATGCTCGGAGTTTTTATCGTCATTGCCAGTCTCTGGATGACCACCTCCATGCATCATCTGAGTTACACCACTGTTTCTCTCTTTGGAATTTGCGTTCTCCTGCTCACCGGAGTGCTCAAATGGAGTGATGTCACCTCCGAAAAGGGAGCCTGGGATATCTATATTTGGTACGGCGGATTAATGATGTTGGCATCCACCCTCCAAAACTTAGGAATTACTCAGCACTTTGCAAAAATTGCAGCAGCTTCCGTCTCTCATCAGCCTTGGCAAATTGCTCTAGCTGTGCTGCTCTTTATTTATTTTTATGCTCATTACTGCTTTGCTAGCGTCACAGCACACGTAGCTGCAATGTTAGTCCCTTTTCTCACAGTAGCAAAAGCAAGTGGAGCGCCTGCTTGGCTGACTGTTTTTCTGTTTGGAATATTTTCTAATCTTTGCGCTTGTTTAACTCATTTTGGAACCACTCCTGGCCCCATTTACTTCGGTGCTGGGTATGTCCCTCAATCGACTTGGTGGAAGATTGGATTTTTGACCTCGATTCTCCATATTCTAGTATGGAGCACGTTTGGTCTGCTTTGGTGGAAGCTCATCGGGAAGATTTAAACAGAACCACTACTCAGCCACTTTCTAAAATGAATGATCGCCTGATCACTGGGCAAAAGAGCTTCGCCTTGTGCTGCTCTGACATCCTGAGGAGTTTGAGTCAGCACAACGCGTTGATCTTCTTTTAATATTTTACGGTTCATCGCAATCATGAAGTAATCTAAAAGAGGATTCAAAAGCGGAATATTTAAAAATCTTCGGTGATTTTGCAAATAAAGCTCAGTGCAAGTCTCGCTCACCGGAACAAAAGCTAAGGTAATCGCATAGCGATCCGAAATCCAATTGATCCAAATATTGGGGAATCGAAATTCAATAAAAGATTTTTTTTGACCTTCGGGAGTAAAACACCAACGGATCCGGCGCTCATCCATCTGCATCTCAGGTCTGCGGTTGACAGGCCCTGCAAACCGACCAATGCTTCTGCGATGCACAAAAGGTAAATGGGCATAGTCGAGTTGATTTTCGATGGATCGGCTTAAATGAGTGTCCCAACGCTCCTTCCACAAAGCAGTTAAAGAAGAATCGACCTCACTGAACCATTCTGGCAAAGGGAGATCCTGAACAGAGGCTCCCCAACCCAGCCAAATCCAACCCCCCTTTTCCACCGTAGGATAAACTTTAACCCCGATCTGAGGAGCAGAGCACTCTAGCTCGGGAACAAACTCGCAACGCCCCTGAGAATCAAACTGAAGACCATGAAAAGGGCACTGCAATGTGCCATCCACAATCGCCCCTCCACTCAGCCGGGCAAAGCGATGGGGGCACCGATCTTCCATCACACTTAAAACACCCTCCTGATTACGCCAGAAAACCAGAGCCTGACCGAATCGCATCAGGGGAAGAATTTGACCCGGGCGAACCTCTTGAGAAAGTGCAACTGCATACCAGTGACTGGGTAAATCCATAGATCTCCTCTCGAGCAAGAACCTTTATTCTAGCATGCGAGGGGAGATCTATGAAGGGGAGTGTGGTTAGGGGCGGGACTCTGCGCCAACTCCAGCATCAGAATCAGCATGGGGGGCGGCACCATCAGCAGCAGCAGGAGGAGCAGGAGGAGCAGGAGGAGCAGGGATGGGAATAATAGAATCATATGGGGGATGTTGCCTACGTTCATCAGAAAGAGGAGCTCCTATCCTAACATTACGGTTCATAAGAACCCGACTAACCGGAGGGGGCGGTAAACTGAAGTCAACGCGCTCTCCAGGCCCCCCTGATCTGTTAAACTGGCGGACTATCGCAGCAACACGGCGCGTTGGGGCCCTAGAACCAACTTCTTGCAAACCTTCGATATCACTATTGCTACGAGCACCCTCTGTCAACGATCGATGCCTAACGTCCGCTCTTGCAGCACTATCCTCTGAAGGATCTACCAACAATCCACGACCACTTTCAGAGCCGCGAAGTGAAGAACTAGGAGAAACTTCGATGTCATTACTTTCAATGGTACTCCCTACAGACGTCCTCCGTGATACAATGGGAGAATGAAGATTAGCACCAGTGGTACCTTGATCCATCCTAGCGCTGTGTCCAGGATGATTAGGCAATGAGCTATAAATGGAACCCCGGTCGGCGTCAGAAAAAAAAGGGGGGGGGGGAACGTGGTCGCCTAAAGAAAGCCTACTTATCCGACGCGTACTGGCAACTAATGCGACCAGCTCTGGAGAAGCAGTAGAATTGTCTTTCAAGCTATTACGCCTAGAGTCAGAGCTAATTGATCTCGCTCCGCTATCTCTACAACTTCTAGTACTCGATGCAATAACATCTTCTTGAATAGGACCTCGAAGCTCTTCAGTTAACTTCTCCTTCAGTCTCTCAATTTTATTCAAGCCATATTCCTTCGCCATTTCCGAATTTTTGCCCCCATTTATCGTTGCTGTATAATGCTCAGCTTCATGTTTGCTAACTTCACTCACTGCAAGTAACTGATATTTCTCTTTTAAAAATTGCTTAATAAGCTGCTTCTGGGTTTTTTTTCTTGCTTCTAAACCACGAAGTAGCCTTTTCTGAAATTCCTCATTCTTCTTCATGCCCTCACGCTTTTGTACTGCCTCAGATCCAAAATGAAACCTATTCGGAAGATCTTTAGAAACTTCTTGAATAGCAGCTTTTTTTGCAGCGATTTCTTCATCAATCGCAAGCAGCCTGACTTGAGCGTCCTCTAATTGCATTTCCTTTCGAACGTAGTTACGGTAAGAAATCTCGAATTGAGCATAACTGGTGACCAGCTTTTTTTTTAATTGTTCATCTGTTTTTTCCTGAAGCGCCCCTTTATCCCCCCTTAAATATTCCTGCGTGTGAACTTTTAATCCAATCCCCTGAGCAGGAACCGAAGTAACCAGTACGAGAAGTACGAGTATTCGAAATGGCTTGAATTTAAGGAACATAGAATCTCCCTACTCAAATCAAAAAAATTAAATATACTCTATTAGTGTAAATTTTATAAAATGTAAAGTAAACAAAAAAAGTCAGGTATGAGAGTCTACCCCAATGAAAATTGCAAATATTTATACCTAACTATTTAGAATCATAAGAAAATAGGCTGATCCGAGCATCATCTGTACTGACCACAATCAACGAAGAACGAGAGGCTACTTTATGCAAATAGAGGTCCGATTCTTCATCCGAATACAGCTCCAGTCGGGCTCTCTCTTGCCCCCCCTGATCGAGTGCAATCAGGCGACTCTGCCTGCCTTCCGGCACTCTCTCTTCGAAGCCAAACCAAGCCCACACAGAATTTCCAGAATTTGAGCTAGCAGGGCCTTTCGAAAGAGCAATCGACGCAGAGTACTCTGATCCCATCGCAACTCCTCTCCTCCAGCTTTCTTTCGAAGAACGGGCTTCTGCGCTCCCCACATACTGCCCCAAAGCACTCGTGCCTGTATAAAAGAGGAAATTTCCTGAAGCCTCCATCTCGAGCTGAGTCACAAGAAAGCTGGGGACAACTTCACCTAGAGGATTACCATCTGCGTTTAAAATTCCTATTTTTTGCTTTTTATCCGCATCTCGAAAGAGAGCCGCCACCTGAGTTGCATTGCCGGATGAAACAGCTAGGTCAATGACTTCTCCGTCGACGCGTTTCTGCCAGCTCTTCTGCCACATCCCCTGAGAGTCCATTTGTAAGAGGAGTAAATGTCCGCCCGTCAGAGCAAGCGCTAGATGGGCTTCGTCCTCTGAAATCTTCAATCCCAAAACATCCCCAGAGATCGGGAAGGATTGCAGCTTCTTTCCACTCCCATCGAAAATATCAAAAGCGATCCCTGGCTCTGCGTCATCGTCATGGTAGCAAAGGATCCGCTGGCTGTGAAGAATATGCGGGCGACAGGTACCTTCTACCTTCCAAAGAACTTTGCCTTGAGAATTGAATCCCAGGATTTGATTCTCATAATTCGAAACCACGAGTAAGGCTCCATCCTCAGACAAATCCTGGTCTCTGACTGGAAACTGGACCGGAAACTCCCAAACGAGCCTTCCAGCCGAATCCCACCGACTCAAGAGGTAATGTTTTGCACTGTTTTCAATATCTGGATCAGGAGAAGTCGCTACCACAAGCGCATTGCCGGTTGCAGAAATACTCAAACCCGAGATGGCTCCCCTCATTTTTTTTGACCAAAGGCTTTTCAACAAAAGAGAGTTCAAAGAAGGAGGAGCCGCCAGAGGGGGTTCAGAAGTTTTTCGTCCGGCACAAGCGCAAAAAAACAAAAAACCACACAATAAAGCAAACCCCACTTTTGATCCGAGATGATTTTTCAAAAATCGTCCCACCCTCTCTTTGGATACTTTCTTCATTCCATTTGCAATGCTACGTTAAAAAAACTGAGAACCCTATGCATATTGCGATTCTATCGAGAAACAAAAATCTATACAGCACCCGTCGGCTTCATGAGGAAGCAGGCAAAGTAAAAGTACGCTGTAGCTTCGTCAACCCCCTCCACTGTCAGCTCGTCATTGACGGGGATGCAAGCCGCATCCTAGTAGGGAAAAAAACACTCCCCCGATACGACCTTGTTCTCCCTCGCATCGGAGCATCCATTACCGAATACGGACTTTCTGTCGCCAAACACTTTGAAATGAAAGGGATTCTCACCATCAACAGCTCTCGCTCCATTGCAGAGTCCAGAAACAAAATGCGCTGTCTTCAAGTCCTGACGAAGGAAGGGATCCTAGTCCCTGCTACTGTACTCACTCGCTCCACCCGAGACCTCCCGATGGCAGTAGATGCAGCCAAGGGATTGCCAGTAGTTCTGAAAATTCTTCAAGGAACTCAAGGTGTTGGAGTAATGCTCGTGCATACCCCTGTTTCCTTGGGCTCCGTACTCGACACCCTGCATGCACTGCATCAAGATGTCATTGTACAGCAATTTATTGTAGAAGGAGCAGGCCGCGATTTTAGAGCATTCGTTGTTGGAAATCGCGTGATCGCCTCTATGATGAGAACCGCCCCTCAGGGTGAATTTCGATCCAACATCCATCGAGGCGGAGCAGGCAATACCGTTGAGCTTCCGAAAGCTTATAAAAAAGCCGCCATTCACGCAGCCCAAATTCTGGGTCTAGAGATCGCGGGCGTAGATCTCATGGAAAGCAGCCAAGGCCCCATGGTCATCGAAGTCAATAGCTCTCCTGGATTTGAGGGGATAGAAAAAGCAACAGGCACCAATATCGCCTCTGCTATTTTGCGTCATATTCGGCGGAAATAGAGGAACTCCGAGTTAAAATGGCTCATTCCTAGAAAGCCGCAGCTGCTCAGTCTTTTACTAACGGTGTCCGACACAAAGGGCACCTCGAGCTTGCATTGGTTAAAGATTTATCCAAACAAGCCTTGCAAAATAAATGACCACATTCAGTGAAGGAGTAATCTGTTCTCCTATCCATTGGAACCATAGGCTCCAAACAAATCGAGCAATCCTCTTCATTTCCTGGAGTTCTTAATCGCTTTAAACATGCCTGTGCTTTTGCACTAAACTCAGGACCTACATCTGCTGATCCATCAGGCCTTACAATTCCATCTTGATGATTCATGACTAATATTTTTTTTCGATCACTGATATTAATACCATTAATAATGCGTCCCCTATTGATCTGGCCATTGCCAAACAGCAAAGTATTTCCAGAAACCCGGGTATCTCCAGAAACCCGGGCATTTCCAAAAACATAGGATGCTCCAGACACTAGAGCATTTCCAGTGATCTGAGCATCTCCAAAGACTTGGGCATTTCCAGTGATTTGAGCATCTCCAGAAACCTGGGCATCTCCAAACACTGTAGTATTTCCGTAGACCCAGGCATCACCAGACACCAGGGTATTTCCATAGACCCGAGCATTCCCAAAGACCTGAGCATTTCCAGTGATCTGCGCCATTCCAAAGACTTGAGCATATTCATAGACCCGAGAAGTTCCGTAGATCCGAGTATTTCCACCGACCCGGGCATGATCACAAATACTTGCTTCTAATCCAATATGAGGCCTATACAGTCTCAAACCATGCACCATCGCTGATACAACACTTGCCGTAGCGGCAACAAAGCCTCCTAGGCTGCCGTCTGAGTTTGTCGTACAGCTTCCGAAAGCGCCTTGACAGGGAGGATGCGCTGGATCTGGAATACACCAATCATCATCTGCATAGACCGGTGCATAGGTCGAGAAAATGAATAAAAATGAGAATAGGCTTAGAATAAATGAACATAAAATCATTAAAATGACTCCTCAAATAAAGGAGGATCTCCTTTTAATGATATGAATTTTAAAATGAAAAAGCAGGTCCTGGATCGCTGGATCGAATGAATGCAGAGCTCATTCATGAAGAGAGGCCGAAGTACCACACCTCGCTACCTCACCTCAACTCAAAAATGACTCTCTGCAAAAGAAGACCAAATGCTACAACCCCAGCCAGATACCGTCGTCCATGACGTTAAATCTACTTATTCATTTAAAAAACATGAGTGCCAAACCAGATAGCGGCACTATTTAAAATACTGGCATCCCCAGAAATCATTGCAGTGCCTGAAATTTCAGAGTTTCCTGAAATTTGAAGATTTCCAAACACCCATGCTTTTTCTGAAATTCTAGCATTCTGATAGACATGGGCCTTTCCAAAGACTTGAGCATCTCCAAAGACGTGAGCATCACCATAAACTTGAGCTTTTCCGAAGACTCGAGCATTTCCGCAAACTCTGGATTTCCCATAAATTTCTGCGTTCTCAGAGACATGAGCGTTACCAGAGATCCTTGCGTCACCAGATAGAATTGCATGACCTGAAACTCGAGCTAAATCACAAACTTCAGCATCTTCAGCAATAAAAGGAATCACCCTCCCAAATGCATCCTGTTCTACGTAAGCAGTATTTGCTACAAAACCGCCATCCGCCCCATCTTCGTGTTGTAGGTATCTTCCAGGCGCACCATTACAAGGGAACTCTGCATAAGCAGATGAAAAAAAAGAAACGCAAACTAAATTGAGAATAATCGATTTAAAAATCATTGAAATAACTCCTTAAATGTTAAATAAAACGAATTAATAATTAAGTATTTCAATGATGCTGGTAGAATTTTTTCGCTTTTGTTTTTTATTTTTTTTAAATTTTTTAAATTTAAAGAGGACTTAATATCACACTTATATGCTCCACTACAAGCCTAAAGTTGAATTATTTTGTCCACCGAATCAGCTCAAATATAATGTCAGTGAGGAGCAAAGCGTCATTTATGAGATTGAAGCTGGTCAGCTCACAAATTGTCACTGTGGTAAGGTCTAAGTCGTTCGCATTACTTGGACTTTTTACATACAGGAGGACGACTCTGGATCTGAGTTTATCAACGAGGAGATATTTGAGTTAATGAATGCAAACCCTGTATTTCGAGACAAAAATCACATCGAAATTATTCGATCACGTCCATCCAAAAAGAACGATAATTGCTACGTAGAGCAGCGCAATTACACTCACCTAAGGCAACTTTTTGGCTATTACCGCTACGAAGACCCCCATTTAGTGCGATTATGAACGAGATTTACGATGATTACTGGAATCCCCTTCATAACGTCTCTCAAGAGCAAAAATATTTAATCAGAAATAAACAGCAGGAGCTCAATCCATTTGAATTGGCAAAAGGTCTTGAACAAAAGCTCGAAACCTTTTTTCGCGAGTACAGGCAGTCCATAATTCAAAAAGAAACGGAGGCCGCATGACCACTAAATGGGTTAAATTGCTGCAGAGCAGCTCGCTGTCATTTATTTATGAGTGGACACGTCCAATAATGTTTCTCGCTCTAAAGTAACTAAATCTTCCAAAGCAGATACAACACGAATAGGGCCTTTTTCAAATGCCCTGATTTTTTGACCCACGATTTGAGTCGCTGAAGGAGACTGAAGTTTCTCCTGATAGTACCGCAAAGAAGGAGAAATCTGCTCATCACTCCATTTTACTTCGATAAGCTCACAGAGTTTTTTTTCGCGAAGCAAAACAAAGTCGACTTCACGCCCCTCTTTATCTCTCAAATACCGCAACTGATAACGGTATCCATCTCGGTCTTCCAAAAAGTGAATCGTTTTTAAAAGATGAGTGGCAACGAGATTCTCAAATTTTGCACCTGCATCTCCTTCTACTTCTGCGTTGTCATAAAAATAGACCTTAGCCGGCTTCAGAGTTGCTCTCGGTAAATTTGTCGAATACGGATAAACTCTAAAAATATAATACATCCGTTCCAAAATTTCTAACCAGTGCTTGACTGTTGGCTGAGAGACTTGGAGATCTTCTGCAAGATTCTTAATCACAATGGGTCCCCCAACTCTTGACCTCAAGAGATCCACCAACAACTCTAAAGTGCGGATATCTCGAATATTCTCCAAATCTCGAATATCATCACTGACCACTCGATCCAATCTTTCGCGACGCCACCTTCTCGCCTCTCGCTCATCTCCCCCTAAAAAAGGCTCTGGAAATCCACCCACCGTCATCAGTCGCTGAAACGCTTCCTGCACATCCATCTCAGCGGGTTTTTCAGAAAGAGTAAAAGGATGAAGCCTCCAGTAATGGTAACGCCCCAAAAGGGAGTCCCCACCTCTCCTATAAACATCTAAACGAGCACTTCCAGTTACCAAAAAAGTATGATCTTTTTTTTCGGTATCGTAGACTCCTTTTAGCCAAGATTTCCAGCGCTTATACTTATGCAGCTCATCTAAAAGAATAAGAGTATTTTTTTGAGACCATTTTCGGTCTAAAATCTCGCGCCGCTGCCGATCGTCATCCCAATTCAAATAAATAGAATGAGGAAAGTTCTCCTGAAGGCCTTGCGCCAAAGTAGTCTTACCCGATTGCCTAGGCCCCCCAATAAAAACCATCTTGTTCTGAAGATCTCGAATCACCCACGGGGAAAGATAACGCATCTGAATAAAATAAAGCGTACTTTACTTGAGTCAAGGCTAAAATAAAGTACGCTTTATTTTAGCCAGTATCTGAGTATCTAAAACCCTTAGTTTTGACGATCCCGGTCTACTTCCAGCCTCTCTTGCCCCACATTTTCTCCCCGGCACAGGGGACACCTGGAAGTCTGACGCAGAGTGCGATCAAAACAGTTTTTACAGAAAACATGATTACATTTGGTATAAATAAGGGGGCACAGTTCTAAACATTGAGACCAAGTTTCGAGACAAATAGAACATAACTCTTGCTGTTCGGGCACCCCGTTCAAATAAGACTGAACGGTTTGAATACATTTTTCAATATGTGAGAAAGAGACGTCACGAGAACTGTATTTTTTAACAGTTATTCCATCCTGACTCCATACAATAATAGGCTCTTTTAAATTCTGGAAAACATTTTTATCACCAAAAACCCAGCTATTTTCTGCAATATCTACATCTCCAAAAATACGAGCCGCTCCAAAAATGCGAGCGCTATCATAGATTCGAGCATCGTCATAAATTCGAGCATTTTGATAAACATACGCATCCCCATAAATACGAGCGTGCCCTAAGATGCGAGCACTCCCAGAGACTCGAGAGTTCCCAGCAACCCAAGAATTGCCAAATACCCATGCATTTTCATTCAAATGTGCCGTTCCAGAAATCCAAGCTTCTTCATTAACTTGAGAATAACCGTACACATGTGCTTGCTCAATGACAGAGGCTTGCCCAAAAATCCAAGCGTCATCAAAGACTCTCGCATCCCCTGCAACCACAGCTGACTCATAAACTCTGGACCTTCCAAATACCCATGCACTACCCGAAATAAGAGCATTTCCAAAAATGCGACTCTCACCAAAAACACGAGCCTGATCCAAGATCTGTGCACTTCCAAAAATTTGAGCTTCACCGTAGACACGCGCTGATCCGCCTACCCTTGCATTTCCTTTCACCCGAGCATTACCCGTGATTTGAGCCCTAGAAGTAACGGCTGCATCCCCAGAAACCGAGGCAAAATCACAAATTTGAGAAGACTTCTCCAGATAAGGACGATTTCTGACGACCCCATTGAGATCAACAACCTCCTCAACAGATGCGGTAGCAGCAAGAAAACCCCCTAAACTTCCATCCTGATTGACCGTACACCTCCCCAGAGCACCCCAGCAAGGCGGCTGTACAGGATCCAAAATACAACCCCGATCATCCAGTGCATGCGCAAAAGAAACAAAAAAAATAAAAAAAAGCATAGAAAAAGCCATATGAAATTCCCCCCCCCAAACTGGCGAAACTAAAAGTGTTGCACCATTACTGAGGCGAGATAACGCAGTCTAAGAATTCTTCAAAGACTTTTTTTCAAGTCGAGAATACCGATCTTTAGCTCGGCGCTTCACAGCAGGAGGTTGACCCTTTTGATAATCTTGAATAGAGAGACAACCATAGATTTTTTTTATAAAGTATATATATAAATGGCAAAAA
>CAIYTD010000088.1 GCA_903928955.1 Oligoflexia bacterium
AGGAGTAGTTGAAATTTCTGATCCAGAAACATTTAGCCAAATTTTGACAATCAGTGATGTCCATGGAATGTACGAACCTCTTCTCACTCTTTTAAAATCAGCCCACCTAATTGATTCAGATGAAAATTGGATTGCCGAAAAAACGCTTTTGATTATTATTGGCGACTCCATAGATAAAGGCCCGCAAAGTGTTGAAACCATCGATCTTTGGATAAAATTACAGTCGCAAGCCCAAACAAAATCAGGCCAAGTGATTCATTTACTTGGAAATCATGAAGCTGAATTCCTAGCAAATCCAAACAATGAAAAAAAACTTCAATATCCGCGGGCACAGTTTCTTCGCTCCATGCCTCTAGCAGCGAAAGTAGGTACATGGATATTTTGCCATTCAGGATTTTTCCCTGACATGCTTTGGAAAAATTTCAAAATGGAAGCGATTTCTATCCTCAATGCAGGGAACTATGCAGATCCACTCCTTTCTGATGCAAATAGCCTTCTAGAGGCAAAAAAATGGGATATTGATCCTATCCGGAGAAATATTCTAAGATCTCGCCTCGATACCAATAAACTTTCTGGTGTAGTATTTGGGCACCAACCAAAAGCACTCGGTATTACAGGACACTGCGGAACAAGCACTGATAGACGTCTTATAAAAATTGATAACGGAATGTCTCCCGAGGGAGGGGCGCATCTAGGAAGTATATTAATTTTTCTAAACCCCAATGAACTCAACACATACCAGCCCCCTGAAGTCAAAGCTATTGATGCCACTGGCGCTCAGTTAGACTTACCCATTGAAACGATTGACTCGCCTTCGCTTTCAAGATAAGACGCCTGCAGGGGTAGATATGAATATTCAGTTGTTCCGTTTCTCATTCGTTTTTATTATTATATTTTTAATATCTGAAGATTTTTCCGACCGGCAAAAAATAACGCCTCAGGAATCCGAAGACTCACCGGATTCTCCGTCTCAACTCCATCGAGAATATCAACAGGAACATTAGTTCAACAGGAGAGCAAAGTATGAACCAAGATTAAGAAGACGACCTCAGATGGAGGTGAAAAGTAAAAAGGTGGATATGAAGAAAATTGCAATTCTTGCCAACAAGTCATCAGGACAGGGATCTGCTTTAAAGGCTACACTTTCCGCACGAGAAAAACTTTGGGGATATCCCCATGAAATTCACTTTCCTTCATCTCAATCGGAGCTCAGAACTATTTGTTCCAAGCTTTCTCCGGAGATCTATGAAGCACTCATTGTGATTGGAGGAGATGGTACAGTTCATCAGGCTATTCGTGGCTTTGCTATCCAACCCAATGATGTTCCCCTTTATCCCTTTCCCGGAGGCACCGCGAACGATCTAGCAAGAGAATTGGGACTTCATGCGGATTGGCATCAAGTTGAAACACTGATAGGCCAGAAACAACATGATTTGATTGATATGATTGAGGTCAACGGCATTCCATTTTCAACAGTGGGAGGTATAGGAATCTGCGCTATCCTTACCCAAGAGTTTAATGACATTCGATCTCGATCTCCCCTTTTCAAAAAGCTCTCTCAATTGCTTCATATTCAGATTTACACAGCTCTGAGCGCTAAAACCATCCTCACGAGGCGGGATTACCTGCATTATATTCATATTCAAAGCTCAGATTTCAACGAGAAAATTCGAACTCCTGCTGTGTTTTTCTGTAACCAAACATACTTAGGAGGAAACGTAAAAGTGGCCCCTACCCTAGATAATACAGACAAAAGATTTAATGTTCTGATTGTCACGAATACTTCACGAGCGCGACTTTTAACCTCCTCTTTGCAACTCAAAAGAGGCAAACTGCCTTCTAATTTTTTTGTTTTTTCGACAGATCACCTCACTCTCACTGATCTCAATAATAGGAAATTATCCGTATTTGGGGATGGCGAATTACTGACCGAAAATACTCAACTAGAGGTCAAAATATTACCACAAAGCCTCAGAGTTTATCGAGAGCAAAAAAAGAATTACCCCATCTCCAGAGAGGCCCTGCAATGAAGTGCTTACTCACTGGAGCAACAGGATTCTTGGGAAAAAGAATTTTAAATCGACTCATCAACGATCGAAGGATCGAAATAATCCATGTCATCTCTAGGCGTAAAAGATTTCACCCCCATCCTAAAGTAAAAATACACACTGCAGATTTGGCAGATCCATGGGCAGGATATGAGTATCTGAATGAAATAGACTCAATTATTCATACTGCTGGACTCTACCAGTTTCATCAGTCATTTGAAAAAAATTACAAACAAAATGTATTTCCTGTTTTAAATATGATTGACAGAATTGAACAAATGAAGGAAAAAAAGAAACCCCAGATTTTATTAGCCTCTACCTATGCAGTAGGACTAGGATCGAGCCAGGCCATCCCTGAGAAACCACTTATAAATCTTCCACCCCTATCTGAAGGATATGCTTATACAAAAGCAATCGCCGAAAGAGCGTTATCAGACTCAAACCTACCCTCACGAATTTTTAGATTGGGAGTGCTCACAGGAGATACAAAAACAGGGGAAATAGAAAAAATAGATGGACCCTATTACTTAATGAGCTTTCTAAATAAATTAGCAAGAATAAACCATTTTAACAAAATCATCAGAATACCTATCCCAGCAAATGCATCAGGAACTATTCCCTTAGTTCCTGTAGATGAAGCAGCTGCAGTCATTCACAAAGCCCTATTTTTCGAACCACTGGCCCCAAAAAGAAAAGAATTTTTTGGTGTTTTTAATGCGCAAAGCATAAAAATAGAAACGTTAGTTTATGCAATTTTAAAAAACTCACTGCCGAACTGTAAGCCTGTGTTTATCTCTTCATATTTTATTCCAAAATTTATTTTCAATCTTCAATCTCTCTTTTCAAAAATTCCAACAGAATCTTTCGACTATACACTCAACCCAATACCACTCGACAATCCTCATTTTATTGATATCTTTGGAGATAACGCTATCTCTCATTTTGATAAATATGAAGATCAGTTTTTTAAGGGATTCAAATTTTGTACCACAGGAATTCCTACGACTTTGAAGGAATCCGATGCAAACCCCTGAAAGAAA
>CAIYTD010000089.1 GCA_903928955.1 Oligoflexia bacterium
CCTGCTCTCACGCCCAATTCTGTTCGAAACTCATCTGAACTGCCAGCGTAGTGCTCCCAAGTTTGTCTGAGTTCTAGTAGCAATTCTGGCGGTACGTTCTTGATACTTCCGCCTGAGTCTCGGTAACCATCAATTTTTTTCTTTAAAATAAGCATGTCCATACTCGACTCCCCTTGTTTGGTGTCACTCCTGCTAAGCAGCTAAGTGATCAGTTTCACTTCCTGTATACTCTACGGGATTCAGATGTATTTTTTTAGACCGGTACTTTAGACGTCGTACCGTCACTTGTGGTTGAGATTAATTGAATTTCATCAAGAATATCGAAAAGAGTATTTCTAGAACTTGAAAACCGAGGCAAAATAAAAGAAAAATAGTTGTTTTCTGAGAATGCGGAATAGGCTTCGCAATCTCGTTTGACCTGATCAGGTTTATTTCCCAGGACCTTCTCAATTTGCCGAAGTCTTTTCCTTCTAGATCCTTGGATGGCTTCTACCACCTTTTCAAGTTTTCCAATTAGCTCATCAGTTTTGGATTGCTGTTTGGCTCGCCATTCCTCCAAATCTGCCTCTGCATCATGGTGCAGCTTTGTAAGCCGTTTTACGAGCATTTCACCTAAATCATCCAAAACCTGGGATTTACTTGCCTTAAACAGGCATAGAGCAAGCGCATAGCGTTTTTCAGGAGCAAATCGTTGCATCCTCCAGATATCAAAAGTTTTGGCCTCTTCAGCGAAACGTTCGATTTTAATATTTGGAACTCCGTTTAAAACGCTCTCTGAGATAGCCAGGCCATCTAATTTCCTTAGCTTATTGAGATGAGCTCTCAGGTTTTCAATCGTGGGATTGCCAGCATCCTGTTTCAAGATTTCCCAATCCGACGGACCAGCATCTTTCTTGGAAAATAGCTGATCGATGTAACCTTTCTGCGAGTGATTGAGTGTCTTTGAAACTTGCAGAAAAAACTCGTCGTTCCAATCAGAACGAATTGCTTTTGCTCTTTTAAGCAGCACCGAAAAGCCAGGCAGTTCAGTAGAAAGTCGAATCAGTTCCTCGACACTCGTATTAATCAAATCAACGAGATCGTCCTTGGTTTGGACGGCCTTCCTCATGACTTCCAAGCTAATTTCTTCACCCACTTTAGAGTAGGGATGAACCTTCAGATGTCCCAGGATCATATCCTGGTGCTTCCATCGGGAGCTAGAGTGATCATAAGAGGCCAACTGCTCCATGAGTCCGACTGCAGGAAGTTTAGCTGACTTTATGACGTGATTTAAAATTTGAGCCGGTACTTTTGCAACCATGGTAAAGTAGCCTAATCGAGGAAAAGTCTTCAGTAGAATTAAAAATCCGGCTTGAGACGAAGGCAAACGAGAAGCCGCTTTTGAAAAATCAAGTTCTTCTTGAGTAGGAGTATAAAAGTGCTCTAGTTCCACTTTTGGAATCGAAGCTCTGAGCCTTGGATAGGCAGTATCATCAATCGTTGGCATAGGGAAAACCTCTAATACCGCGTCTTCGCTTTGCCAGGCAATGCTTTTCCGGTTCATCCATAGACATTCAGTTTACTTTTCTCCAAATCCTCTGCGAGATCTTCGACAGAAGGGCGAGTGTAGATTGACGTGGTATCCAGACTTTCATGTCCGAGTAAACTTGCAAGCTCTACCAGCTTACCTGGATTTTGTTTGAGGTAACCAAGCGCAAAAGTATGCCTGAAGCTATGCGGAGAAACCTCAAGTCGTTTTATTTTAGCCCGTCTTGCGAGTGAACTGATGACAGACTGAATGGACCTCACTGAAATGGAATCTCCTCTAGAACTACAGAAGAGTGGATCATTTTTCTGTAGTCTCCCCCGTGTTTCCAGATAAGCCTTGAGGGCTCGTCTAGCCGTGGCATTCAGGGGAATCTCTCGTTGCTTTTGTCCTTTTCCTTCCTGGACTCTGACTATTCCCGATCTACTTTGAATTATCACATCAACGGTACAGAGTTTTGCCGTTTCACCTACTCGAAGCCCCGCTTGGACCATGAGCTGAACTAACGCATAGTTTCGTTTGGCAAGGCCGTGTTTAGACTCCCCAGCGGCCCTCAAAATGCCGTGAACTTCGCCCTCCGTCAGGCCCTGTGGACTTCGGTTACGGACGGTTTTTACTGATTTTATTTCATGTGTAATATCATTTTTAGTAAGTCTCTCTCTGGCTGTCCAACGGAAGAACTTCCTAAGAGCTTCCAGTCTTCGATTGACTGTCGCCGCTTTAAACCGCTTGGTGGTCATCATGTAGTTCCGATAGGCCATTAAATCGATCTCAGAAAGCTGGTTGAGCTTGATCTTCGGGCCATTGAGCTCCTCAGCCCACCTTCTGAAAAGATCTAGGTCGTTCTGGTAACCCCGGAGGGTGGTCGGAGAAAGATCCTGTCTTTTTAATTTTTTGAAGAATTCTTGGACCCCGTCACTTAGAGTGAGACGCTGTATTTTACGCAATGTTGACCCCTCTATTAGAGTAGTATTTTGTTGCGTACAATACATATGTTTTGCTATAGAATCTAGCGTACAAATCCAATTGTACGTTATGATTGTATGAAATAAAAATTCTGAGGTTGGATTTTCTGTTTAATTATTTAAATATAAAAATGGGCTATTATTACACCTCAGTCGCTACTACATCGAATACCAAGGACGATATGCAGAATTATAGACCGGATTCATTAATTTTTGATTTAGATGGGACACTATGGGACCCGTGTAAAACTGTCGCTGAAGCAGAGAATCGTGCTGCACTACGAGCAAAAATCGAATGCCACAGTACAGCCGAGTTAGTACGAAGCACATGTGGACTACCTGAAAAAGACGTGTGGCAACTACAATTCCCTCATTTAAATGAAGAACAAATTCACCTAATTCGTTCCTATTTTCCTGAAGAATTAAAGGAGTGTCTCATGCAGAACGGCGCATCATTTTATCCTGGTGTTTTGAATGGTTTGAAAAGTTTGAAACAGGAGTTTCAGCTTTTCCTGGTCAGTAACTGCGGAGCAGAATATTTGGAGTGTTTTTTCAGATGGTCTAAATGCCAACATTTATTTGAAGATTACGAGTGTTTCGGACGCACAGGAAAGCCAAAGTCTGAAAACATCCGCGCCATAGTCGACCGGAATAAATTACAGTCCCCCATTTATATTGGTGATACCGATGGAGACCAAAAAGCATCAACCGCTGCCGGAGTAGTGTATTTCCATATGAAATATGGATTTGGGAAACCCGAAAAACAATGTATGGAATTTGAAACCTTTAAAGATCTAGTAGAGGCCCTCATGATCCAAGAAACTAAAGAAACAAGTCCTTATCGCAGAGTCACAGTTCACTGCATATGATAGAGCAATCATCCTTTTTTGTATTGCTAGGATTGTGACAAGGGAATTTCAATTGTTACATTAATTATGTAGTTGAATAGGATTTTTTGGACTTACCCCGAAAAAGTGGACACTATTTTATGCGGCTAATGACTCCTCAAATTGGACGGGTGATTTATATCCAATTGAAGAATGAAGACGCTCTCTATTGTACCAAACTTCTATAAATTCGAATATAGCTTTTTTTGCCTCCTCTCTAGTTTTAAAACTAGTTCTATATATTAATTCTTTTTTGAGCGTGGCGAAAAAACTCTCGGCAAATGCATTGTCATAGCAGTTTCCTTTTCGTGACATACTGATCTTGATCTGATGTCTTTTGAGTTCCTCACGATAGTCCTCCGATGCGTACTGAGAACCGCGATCAGAATGCGTCAGAAGGGTCCCGGGAGTCCAAGACTGCCTCCCTAGAGCCATGGCCAGTGCTTTAGTGAGTAGCGCCGTCTTCATGTGATCTGCCATTGAAAAACCCACCATTTTTCGGGTGAATAAATCTACGTAGGTCGCAAGATACAAAAACCCTTCGCCAGTAGGTATATAACTTATATCCCCAGCCCAAACCTCGTTTGGTTTTTTGGGATGAGTTTCAGGCTCCTCCGTTTGAAATATCCTAGGCGCTATTGGAAGATCATGATTAGAATCCGTTGTCTTTACTTTAAATCGTTTAGAAATCAGGCCAGAAATACCTGTTTTTTTCATTAGTCTAGACACTCTGTTCTTGCCGGCTTTCTTTCCAAGCTGTTTCAACCTTTCATGAATTCTTGGCAAACCATACGTACCACGACTCTGCTTGTGAACCTCCTGAATTTGAACAATAAGGCACTCGTTCTCTTGTTGCCGCTCCGATTGCGGACGACTCAGCCAAGCGTAAAATCCGCTCCGACTTAACCCTAATGCAATACAGGAAATACTCACCGGCATCTTTTCGCTTACCATGGTTTCGACCAATTGAAATTTCACTTCAGATGGTCCTGCGAGAAAAAAGCCGCAGCCGCTTTCAGAATATGATTCACTTTTTTGAGATCTGCATTCTCTTTCCGAAGTCGGGCCAGCTCTATATCCTGGGTATCTTTTCCTGGAAATTTCTGGTTTGTATTTTCAGACCCTTTAAATTTTTTCCTCCAGGTAATAATACTACCATCGGCTACCCCTAGCTGACGAGCAGCCTCGAGGGTATTCCCTAAGCTCGCAGCCAGCTCCACAGCCTGCTTCTTAAACTCAATCGTATAATTTTTCTTTTTCATGTTCTGTTCCGTTCAGACACCCATTGTTACCATGTTTTCAGTGTCCACGAAATCGGGGTAAGTCCA
>CAIYTD010000090.1 GCA_903928955.1 Oligoflexia bacterium
CACATTATTATTTGATTTATACTTTATAGAATGCCTTGGTTCATTCATTGTATGGAATATACAGATTTAAGACATATATTCAAGAAAAAACTAACGGCCTTCATCCCCACCGATAAATCAGGGGGCTTCCGGCCGGAAGAGCTGTGACGGTTCCCTTTCGGGCTTCTAAGGACTGCCGCCCCAGTCGTCTCAGGCAAGTAATGCAAAAACACAAAAACAGCAATCGGAAACAGGCATTCATCTATCGGGTAGGAGGGGGTGATTAACCCCCGTCCTCCCAGTAAACCGTGCGAACGGGTCCGTACACGGCTTGTCAAGACAACTTGATCCATCTATTCAGAGCAAACCAGTGTGGTTGCTTTTCCTCCGGCATCGTTGCTAGATTGAGCTCATCTGCGAACCAGCGATTCGGATAGGCCTGTTCCACAGCAGATGTGTGAGAAAGGGCCCATCGTCCTTTGTTTGAGAATGTAGTTTTAGCAGCTTTCCCCCTTCGAACTCCTCTTTCGAGGAGTCTTGCGAATAGGTTGCGCTTCCTCTTCTGCTGGGCAACAATTCGGGAGCGAAGCCTCCGACGCACGTGGGCTTCGATTGACCTTAATTGAGATGGATACTGGGTCACTTTGTAGTAGTTCGCCCAGCCTAAATACCAGGAGTTGATCTTTTCGACCGTTTTCTCCATTGATACCGCAGTACCTCGTGGCGTGAGATCTCGTACCTTATCCATGGCTCTGGCCATAGATTTGGTCGAGATCGCGATCGTTCCAACTACGATAGTAATACCCAAGAATTTAACAAACTCGGATTTTGCTACTTTACTGGGGCGTTTAGGAATCGCGCATCGAAGTTATGCGGTTCCAGATCCAACAGCTCTTCCCCGGGTAAGAACAATTACTCAATCCCTGCCTACCTACCTCCAATACTTGCACTCTGTTACGTAAGGATTTTGGGCTTTCGTAAACGCAGCTACTCGGCCCCAGAGGCCTGCCTTACGGAGGTTCGCTTTCGCTTAGGCTGCAGGTTTGACTTATCCTTTCTTCAGATCCCGCATTGGCTCCGTCCAGCACCGTTCACCCTTCATCAGGCGATCCTGCGGAGTTTCTTTGGGCACCCCCTTGGATTCGTCTACTCATTCCCTCCTTCTAGGTTGAGAACGGACTTCCACCGGCTAGTAATTGCCCATACCGGGCGCACCGCCTCTTGATTCTAACGAATCTAGGAGGGAGAATTCTGCCGAAGAAGGTTAAAATACCGATCAGGCCGATAATACCCTGCCTCAATAAAATGACTTTCCTTCAAAGTAGTTTCACCGTCCCACAGGCTCAAGCTCATCGCTACCTGGACTACTTTATGCCTCGATCTCAATGAAAAACGACAGCAATCAGGTAACCACAATTCCCATTCTGGATGCAGTTCCATCCAAGATTCTATTTCTCTCGCACTCAGCATTCCCGGCTGTTTTCCCCAAATACTTTTAGATAAACAAAGTGCTTTTTCAACTTGTTCTTTGAGTTTTTTAATCCCAGCCGGATTTTTTTGCTTGTGCTCCATCTTTTTCAAAGAAGAATTCATAAAAAAAACTAAATCTATTCTATCTAAAATAGGACCTGAAATTCTAGACCGATAACTTTTTTTACTGAACTCAGAACAGCTACATTCAGAAATTTCTCCACCCTTTTCACTCTCTCCAGGCGCTCCTCCACAAGGACAAATATTTCCATTCGCTGCCAGCTGAAATCGAGCGGGAAGCTCCCATGCTCCTTGGGCTCGCGTCAACGTGATTTTACCCCTCTCTAATGGCTCTCGAAGAGATTCTCTGCTATCTCGAGGCCACTCGGGTAACTCATCCGCAATGAGCAGACCGCCATGAGCGAGTGAAAATTCACCCGGACGCAAAGAAGAGGAAGTCACTCCTCCTACCAATGCACCTGGCCTGACTTGAGACCCCACTCTGCGCACAACAAAAGGCCCTTGACCACGCATAGGATGACCCAACTCAATCAAGAGCTGGTGTTGAAGCTGTTCACTCGCAGAAACAGGAGGTCTCAAAGCCACTAACCATTCTAATGCATGACTTTTTCCAACACCCCGTGGACCTAATAAAAGTAAGTGATGATTCCCCAGTGCTGCAATAGATACAACCCTTTCTAAAGCGGGAGAAAGGGCAAGGCAGGAAAGACCTATTTTTTCAGATTCAGAATCGATTTCATTCAGGAACAATTTGGATTCTAATGGATTCTTTCTGGGATTCGTCCTTTCCCCAGAAAGAATGCTCCAGGCATCTAAAAGGGAGACGACAGGAATGAGAAAAGGAGGATCTCCACTACAAGTGCCACTAGCAGCAATACAATTCAGTGCTTTTAAACCCACTTCATAATCCCGATGAGAAAGAATAAAGTCGGTTAATTTTCCTTGCCAAGCTGAAAACAAAGCACGGGTCATTTGCCCTACCGGTTTGACAGTACCATCCAATCCCAGCTCTCCCCATGCACCCCAACGGAGTTTGAAAGTGGACTCTCTGAACAAAATGGCCAAAGCCATAGCCAGATCTAATCCTGTTCCTTGCTTTCGCACGCTGGCTGGCGAAAGATTCACTACAACTCTCTTTTTAGGAAAATTTAATCCGCACACTTCAAATGCAGATCGAATCCTTTCTCGAGCTTCCGCTACTTCAGGAGAAGGTAATCCAATAATTTGAAAACTGGGGAGTTGAAAGAACGTGGCCACCTCGACTTGCTGAAGTAGAGGTATGGGTTCATTATTTAAAGGAGCAAAAATAAGCATACACTCTCTCGTGCACAAAAAATGCCGATCTCTCAGATTTTTTACAGGCAGAGTGATCCCAGTTTAGCAAAAAATCAGGACGAAATTTTCAAAATCGGACCTTATTCCTTCTTTCGAACTTGGCTGATCATTGCCACTTTGGCCTGGATAATAGCATCTGCAATCACTTGAGCTTCTTTCCATTCTCTACTTCCCTGAGCACCGACACAATCAGGATGGTACTGCTTCATTAAATCTCGATAAGCTTGTTGAATCTCCTCAACAGTCGAATGCAGAGGTATTCCTAAGATTTCATGCGGTTTACCTACTAGAGATATTTTTTGTGGTCTTGCTGTGGGAATCGCTTGGATCAAGTCGGCTTCTCGTACCTTAAATTGCGATTGTGGTCTCTTAGGTCTCAGAAACCAAGCGCAAAGAAAGATCAAACTGAGAAAAAAGATTTCCAAATGATAAAAAAAAGATCCCAAACCTGATTCATTTTTCATTTTTTGAAATAATGCAAAGAGCATATCTCTCCAGTTTGAACTTAGGCATGCCTTGTGCCAAGTCTTTTTCATGCTGACCCTTCTCACTTTCTTATTTTCAACTGAAAAAATAGATCCGTGCATCTCCTTTCAATTAGTGCACCGAACCCGTCAAGAAAATTGCTGGGTCCAAATACAAGTAGATCATCGAAAACAACTCTGCGTTAAATATTTAGACTGGACTGATTGGCTCAAAAAAAATACTCCCACCCCTTTTTGCTCGGAAGCTTCCGGAAAATGGAGGATTTATTCTCGACTTGAGAACTCAAAACATCACACTGGCAAAAAAAAAATTCAACTCAAACTCACTTATCTGCCAGATAAAGAAGTTCTCCCAAGTCGGGATTATGCGTCAATTTTTCTGCTCACATCATGGCAAAAGATCGAACGAATACGCGAGAGAACATCAAATCTTTTAAGTAAATCAGATCCGTTTGGAATACTCAGAAGCTTAATTCTAAACGAATCTCCTCACTCAGATCCCCTTCCATTTTTAAGAAAACTAGGTTTTGTGCACATTATTACTACAACTGGAATTCATCTCTATGCATTTATGAGCGTTTGGAATCGAATAATGAGCCAGTTTTGTAAATATTTAGGAATTCCCGTTTTAAAGGGCCTTTACTGGTCACGGATTACGACATGGATGGGTTGCATCTTTCTATGGATTTTAAATGGCGCTCGGATTGGAATGCTACGACCTTGGATTATTATTCTGATCCGAGAATTTTCTCAAATTCTAGGATTTCGTTGGAAAAAGGGATCTCCCCTTTTTATTGCTATTTTAATGGATTTCATTATAGGTCTCTATCGTTATAGTTTTGAGCAAGTAGATCTCCTGCATTCAGGTCGCTGGATCTATGCTCTTGCAGTCGGCGGAGGACTTTATTGGCAAAGTTGTTTTTCATCCATTCATCTAGGACTTGCTCTTGGATCTTGGATAGGCGTAGCACTTTTAGAAGTTTGGACAACTGGAGCCATTGCTTTAGCCACTCCTTGGATTAGCCTCATCACTCTGCCTAGCCTCTGCATCATAGGTTATCCTTTTATTATTTTAATAGTTTTATTAAATGAGCTAAAGTTTAATTTTTTGGCAAAATCTATTCTCAATATTTATTCCAAATTCCTTACATTCTTAATCGTGAATCTTACTCAATTCATTATGCATACTGGGAATATTTGGATTCTTTCAAAACAATCTCTCTGGATAGGATCTATTCTTTCTGCTATTTTTATTGTTTTTTCAAATTTATATAAAAAAAAATTAAAAAATTCTATTTTTTCTTTCATTGGAATTGTAATATTTTTAGTAATTATCCGAAATCAAGTCAAAATCAGAAAAGATCCAGCAGCCTATAGGATTGAACAACTCGATGTAGGACAGGGAGAAAGTGCTATCGTCTTTGGAACTCAAACAGGAATGATTGATGCGGGTTCGCTGCACGGATTATCAGACACAAATTGGTTAGAAATTTTCGGACAAAGAACGATACATAAAATTTCCTGGATTGCGCTTTCTCACCTAGACGAAGATCATGCAGGAGGGGTTCTCCGATTAGCCCGTCTGATCTCCATAGACTGCATCGTTACTCCACTCTTAGAGCTCCAATCTCCCCGAGGCCAAAAAGCACTTCAAAAACTTAGGCGAAACGGACTCTTCATCCAAGACTGGAACTCCCATTGCATTCCCTATCCTCATATTTCTG
>CAIYTD010000091.1 GCA_903928955.1 Oligoflexia bacterium
AGCGTTTCAAGCAGGGGCTGCTTATCGAGATTTAGAGTTAAGAATCCCCTCGGATTTTTTAAAAGAAGTCGAAGATTTATTAAGCAGTTGGGGAGATCTCATTTATGAAATTGAATTTGAACCAGGAATTTGAATCTTTTGGAATTCCTGCGTTAGATGTGACTCGAATTTTGGGTGTTGCTTTAGCGCATGGTGGAGAGTTAGCTGAACTCTTTTTTGAAGTAACTTCTTCTACTCGAGTTTTATTTGAAGGGGGTCGACTCGATCGAGTGACGAATGGAATGGATCGAGGGGTTGGGTTAAGAATTATTTTTAGTGGTCGTTCAGTATATGGCTATACAACTGATCTTACAGAGGATTCTGTGTTGAACTTAGCTCAAACATTGTCAGAGGCAATTTCTATAAAAGGATCTTCTGGTCAGACGCATTTTCAAAAAGAAATTCCTCATTGGAGGAAAGCAAATCAGTCGGTTCGGTGTATTGCAGACTATCAAATTTTAAAGTCGCCTCGAAATATTTCCCTATTAGAAAAAATTAAGCTTGTCAAAAGAGCAGAATCGGGAGCGAGAACAGAATTGCCCGAGGCGAGGCAAGTTACCGCAGTCATTCTGGATTCATTGCGGAAGATTTTAATCGTGAATAGCGATGGACTGGTTGCTACGGATTCAAAAACTTATCTTCAAGCGATGGTACAAGTGGTGGGAGAAAAAGAAGGTCGAGTGGAAACTGCGTATGAGACAGAGGGAGGTTATGTTGGGTTAGAGTTTTTTGAAACAGTTTCTTTAGAATCTATCGGCCGAGAAGCAGCACGAAGAGTTCGCATACTGCTTTCAGCCAAGCCTGCGCCTTCGGGGACCATGCCTGTTGTGATTTCATCAGAGGCAGGTGGAACAATGATCCATGAAGCTGTAGGTCATGGTTTAGAAGCGGATTTAGCGTGTAATGGCCTTTCTGTTTATCAAGGTAAGCTGGGCCAATCGGTTGCTTCTTCTTTGATTACCGTCTTAGATGATGGCACTCTCCCTGCCAAGCGAGGGAGCTATGCGTTTGATGATGAAGGAACGCCCTCTCAAAAAAATGTATTGATAGAAAACGGTATTCTCAAAAGTTACATGGTTGATCGTTTATCCGCTATGAAGTTTGATCTGATGGCGACGGGAAACGGGCGTCGTGAATCTTTTAGGCATAAACCCATTGTTCGAATGACAAATACTTACATTGCTTCTGGAAGTGATGATCCGGAATCGATCCTTCAGCAAACGGATTGGGGTATTTTTGTGAAAGCAATGGGGGGTGGACAAGTCAATACGGTGACAGGGGATTTTGTTTTTGCAGTGACAGAAGGTTATCTCATTGAGGGCGGGCAGTTAGGATCTCCTATACGAGGAGCAACGCTCGTTGGAAACGGTCCCAAAGTTTTATCTATTGTGGATCGCGTAGGAAATGATCTTGGGTTTTCAACTGGGACTTGTGGCAAAGATGGCCAAGGTGCTCCCGTTACAGATGCACAGCCGACCTTGAGGATTCCAGAGTTAACAGTAGGTGGAGAAGTGCCCGTCAGTACTTATTGGCCAAAATAGGGGCCCAAACTTTGCATTGTTGGGATAGATGAATACGTGGTGTCTGGCTATTTTTTGTTTCCTAGGGGGTGCTTTTTCCTTCAAACAAGATTTATTTATTCTCTTGGAGTCAGTGGGGTTGGGCCGTCAACGCAAGGATCTTCAAAAGATTGTACAAGTCCTCAGGGAAATGGAAGACACTCTTTTGGCGGGTTTAGTCCCTTCCCCGTTCTTATGGGAATCTCTCAAGGAGTTGTCGGAACCGTGGGGGCGTCTTACTTTTGACAGTTTGCAAGGCCTTCGATCTTGTGGAGGCTCACTTTTGCCGACCTTGAAGCGTCTGAGAGGAGTAGCTGAAGAGCATTCCCTGACTCTAACCCGAGCCCAAGCGAAATCATCCCAGGCCTTATCTCAAGCAGGCATGTGTTCCCTTTTAGTTCCTTTATTAGGGACTTCTCTGTATTTTCTTTTGCCTAGTATAGAAGAAAATAAAAAGCTTTGGTTATTAGCCTGCTTATTCGCATTTATTCTTACTTTTGCAGGGGCTCTCTGGTTATTTCAGCTCACGGAAAGTGCTCGATGGGGTGGTCTTCGACAGGATTATCGACCTTGGATCCTTCATTCGCAGTGTGCGGGAGAAAAATTTCTTGCTTTAGTTCGGACTGGAGTGCCTCCTGATTTATCTTGGATACAGGCAGTCGCATTTCTATCAAAGGAGGCAGCGGATCTTTCTTTTGCCTGGGGTCATTCTGTCTGGCAAGAGTCTGGATTTAAACCGAAAGGATTGATGGAACAGTCCATTGTTTCGGCTGGATGTTCCATTCAAAAAGCAATTCAAGTGAGTTTGATGGAGGGGCGGCCCTGCACAGAGCGTGTGGAAGCTGTTCTTTCTGCTTTGAGGCAGGATATTCAAGCCCATGTGGAGAGAGAACTTTCCCTTTTGGCTACCAGGGCACTTCAGCCCCTTTTTATTTGTGTCGCTCCTGCGCTGATGGGTTTATTAGCTTTTGGAATTTGGTTGGCTTCATCGGATGTGCTCATGGGAGGAGGAGGTGCGTTTTGAACTCCTTCTGTTTAAATGGATTGTGTGGACTTTAGTGTTTTCTATGATTTTAGGAGGGACGCCTTGGAAGTTTCCTGCCCAAGGAAGATATTGGCTGGATGCGCTTTTTTCTGAAATAGGATTGTTACCGGATCGTCCGTCATAAATGCGTATCTTTTATGAAAAATGAGTGCTCACGTAGGATTGCGGAAAGTTCTTCTGTCTAGATTTTTTCTTTTTCCGGAACACTACGATGAAACGTATTTCCAGGGGCTCAAGTCCGAGGCAATGACGGAGGAAGTCTTTCATGGGGAGCGTCGGATTGTTTTCAAGAAGAACATAGATGTTCGGAATGAATTTTTGGATGCGCGTTGTTATGCAATAGGTGCGGCAGAAATCGCAGGACTCGCTAGGACAAGCGAGAAAGATTGGAATAATATCCGGCGTGAGCTTGGCTTGCTTCAGCCGCTGAGAGAGGCAGGGGAAAAACTAGCAAGGAAGTCAAAGAAAAACTTATTCGATAACCTGTAATCAGACTGGATCTTTTTTTAACGTGGAAAAAAAAGACTCTGCAAAAGCATTGTCATAGCAATTACCTTTCCGCGACATACTTGCCTGGATATGAAGATTTTCAAGCCTCTTTCTATAAATTTCAGATGCAT
>CAIYTD010000092.1 GCA_903928955.1 Oligoflexia bacterium
GCTTTATTTTCAATGATTGTGCCATCGCTAAGAACTGCCGAGGTTTTAAGTCCTAAATCGATGCCCACTTCTTCCATTTGATGATTGCTATCGATCTTAGGCACTTTACAAGCAAGATTCACATACCAATGTCCTTGCGCATCCTGAGAAAAAGAACCTGATAGTACTCGTTCATCGATTGGTCTCGATAAGCCAATCTAATCTATTCTTCTCAGAGGCATCTTTGATGCGATATCTCAAGGTTGTCGTTACCTTGCTCGGATCTTTTTGCTTCCTTTTTTCGTTTTGGCTGGATGACCGACATTTGCATTCAAGTTCTTATTGGTTTATGAAAGAGTCAATAAACAATACACCGATCAACAGCAGACGCCGCACTCACGTGCGGACCCCTTTTATCCCCGAGCTGAACCTCGATTTACTAGGGCGTCTCTTTGGGCTTAAGAGAAGCGACAAGGCGTGTTCCCAATCTGTGTTCCACAAATTAGTCTTTTCCCAGACCTTGAGAATCAGTTTATGACATCACAATTTGTGACATCACCCGGTGTCCGCGAATGAGATAGATTCTCTGTCCAATCTCTTTGACCAATAACTCACTACTCATGATTCCTCTTCCTGTCACTTTTTCACAATTTAAACATTCTGGAATCTCAAAATTTTTTTCAGTAAATCCACTATAAATCCAAGATTTATTCAACTGCGTTTTTTATGACTTACGGGAGTTCAAATAAATTAAATGCATTGAAATCAAAAATGAGTTATGCCTAGCAGAGACAATAAGCATCTCAGCAAAATAATATCTCTCCTCAAGATAGATGCACTCTAGAACAAGAAAAATACATGACTAAACGCATTACAAAATCCAATCACTCTTTCACCCCAAAAGCATCCGTTGCACAAACGCATCCCATCAACTTCCCCATCGTTGGCATTGGAGCCTCAGCAGGCGGGCTGGAAGCAATCAGCCAGCTGCTGACTCATCTACCTTCTCATTCTGGTATCGCACTCATTATCGTCCAGCATTTAGACCCGACCCATGAAAGTTTATCAGCTAAAATTCTTTCCAAAACTACCCAAATGCCAGTAGAAGAAATCAAAAATGGCATTCAGATTCAGCCGAATCATGTCTATACGATCCCTCCTAATCACAACTTAGCCCTGAAAAAGGGAGTATTAAAACTCTTGCCTCGCACCGAAACGCATGGGAGTCACCTCACTGTCAATGCATTCTTTCAATCGTTGGCGCAAGACTTAAAGGAAAGTTCAATCGGCATTGTCCTTTCAGGAACGGGAAGCGACGGTACTCATGGATTAGAAGCCATTAAGAGTGCAGGCGGTTTAACGATTGCCCAAGTGCCCTTATCAGCGAAGTATGATGGCATGCCACAGAGTGCAATTGACGCTGGGGTTGTAGATCTCATTTTAACTCCTGCTCAAATAGCGGAAGAACTAGTCCGTTTTACAAAAGATCCCTATTTATCGATCACAGGCACCCCTATAGGACCAACTCAAAATTTTGCAAAGATCAAAAAAAATGGTTTAATTGAAATCTTTACGCTCCTACGAAACCAGTTTCACGTTGATTTCTCCTATTACAAACTTGCGACGCTGAAACGGCGCATTACTCGCAGAATGATTCTCCACAAAAAAGAGAGAATAGAAGATTACGCAAATTTTATACAAGCAAATCCAAATGAAGTGAGAGCACTTTTCGCAGATATTCTCATTCATGTAACAGAGTTTTTTCGAGATGACGAAGCTTTCACTGCCTTTAAAAAACAAATTTTACCCGAACTCATTAAAAGCAGATTAACTAATAGTCCCATTAGAATTTGGATCATAGGTTGTTCAACGGGTGAAGAAGTATATTCCGTTGCCATCAGCTTGCTAGAAATTCTAGATGAAACTGGTGATAAAACTGTTATTCAAATCTTTGCAACTGACATCAGTGAGGCAGCTATACAAAAAGCAAGAACCGGGGTTTATCCCCTAACCATTAAACAAAAAGTTTCTCAAGACCGGCTAAATCGTTATTTTGAAAAAACTGATACCAGCTACACAGTTAATAAATTAGTCCGCGGTCTATGCCTCTTCTCTAGGCATGACGTTATTAGCGATCCACCTTTTTTTAAAATTAACCTGATTTGCTGTCGAAACATTCTTATCTATTTTGACACACCACTGCAAAAACGCATACTGCCGATCTTACATTACGCGTTAAATCCAAACGGATTTTTATGGTTAGGCAAATCAGAATCAGTAGGCAGTCTTTCAACCCTGTTTCGAGCAACCGATAAAACTAACAAATTTTATCTTCGCAGCAACACGCCCACTCCGTTGAGACCAAAACAGTTTGGATTAAGTTTTCATGTACCTGACAAGCTTAAAACTCTATCCAAAAAAGTCCAGGCACCCTCTGAGGTTTCTGACTTACAAAAGGAAAGTGAACAGCTTTTAATCTCAGAGTATGCTCCACCGGGAGTGATCATTAACAGCAACATGGAAATCATCCAGACTCGCGGAAATACGGCTGCCTATCTTCAACTTCCAACTGGAAATGTCAGTACTCATCTTTTTAAAATGCTCAGCCCAGAAATCACTCCTGAATTACGTATGGCGATTCAAGCGGCAAAAAAAAACGGCGTTCGAGTCACCAAAAAAAGACTGAGAATCTCTGATCGTGATCAGCAAAGCTTGCTTAATATAACAGTCATACCGTTTAAAAAAAAATCAAACCATAAAGACAATTATTTTTGGATTCTTTTTGAGCCCATCTTAAAAACACTGAAGTCTGAATTTCAAGTCGACCCCAAAAATAATCGACGCATTCGTCCTACGAAAAAAGTGATTCAAGAACGCGACGATCAGATCAATAAACTCAATAAAGAATTGATCGAGATAAAAAAATACCAAATCTCTCTTACAGAAGATCATGAAATAGCTCAGAATGAAATCGCAACATCAAATGACGAGTTACAATCTACAAACGAGGAATTCCAAAGTACTAACGAAGAACTCGAAACTGCCAAAGAAGAATTGCAAAGCATTAATGAAGAACTAACTACTGTCAATGATGAATTGCAAAATCGCAATGTAGACCTGATTCAATTGAATAACGACCTAATCAACCTTCTAGGTGCCATTGAATTCCCTATTATTATGGTCGCCTCGGATGGACGGATTCGTCGCTTTACTCCTACAGCAGGTAAACTACTCAATCTCATTCCGAATGACATAGGTAGATCAATAGGCGACATCAAGCCAGGTTTTGACAAACCAGACTTAAAAAACTTAGTCACTGAAGTAATTCAAACAGTCAGTATTAAAGAGTACGAAGTAAACGACAATGAGGGACATTGGTTTAGACTTCAAGCACGTCCCTATAAAACTGCTGATGATCGAATAGATGGAGCTGTCCTTTCACTGATTGACATTACACTACTCAAACACAATTTATCCGAATCTCAAACTGCATTGACTTATGCCAGTTCTGTATCAGATACACTCCCTCTGCCGTTAGTTGTTCTGGATGAAAACCTGCATCTGCTTTCAGTCAATAAAGCATTTAGCAAGGCGTTTGAAATTTCACCCAACAAAAAAAACGATTTGAATTTGATGAACGTCCTTGCTGGGAAAGAATGGACAGTCCCCCATTTTCATCAACTTTTGCTCAAAGTGATCACTCAAGATCAAGAAATAAAAAATTATGAAGTGGAACACGAGTTTCCAGGAATAGGTCCTAGAACACTGATTTTAAATGCCAAAAAAATCAGTTGGAAAAATACGATGCCTAGAGCGATGCTTTTATCGCTGGAAGATATCTCCGAGCGCAAAGTACTGGAACTTGCGTTGGAACAGTCACTCATCAATGAAAAAAAAGCTCGCTTAGATTCAGAAAATGCTCAGAGAAACGCCGAGAAAGCCAACGACGCTAAAGATTTGTTTCTTGCAACTTTATCTCACGAACTGCGGACACCTTTAACCGCAATTTTATCCTGGTCCCAACTTTTAAAGCGCATGCAGATGAACCCAGAAAAAGCGCAGAAAGGACTAGATATCATAGAACAAAGCGCTTACACGCAGCGACAGATGATTGATGACTTATTAGATATCTCTAGAATTCAGACTGGTAAGCTCGCATGCTCTATGACGGAGATTGAAATTAATTCGATTGTAAAAACGACCATTGAGTCACTCCGACCCTTAGCAGAACGTAAAAAAATCAGCCTTCAAATATTCGAAGAAACAGAGGCTCAGATCGTTTTAGGTGACTCCTCGAGACTTCAGCAGATCTTATGGAACCTATTAACCAACTCCATTAAATTTTCATTCGAAGGAAGCCCAATAGAGATTTATATTGAAAAAATATCAGAACAAGGGTGTCCTTACTGCTCTATTCGGATTGTGGATCACGGAAAAGGCATTGATCCTGAGTTCTTACCTGTCATCTTCACTCGCTTCAGCCAACAAGATAGCACAAGCACTCGAATCTATGGTGGACTTGGAATTGGTTTAGCTTTAGTGCGTGATTTAGTAAAAATTCATGGTGGTAGCGTCCAGGTCGAAAGCCCAGGACAAGGAGAGGGCGCCACCTTTACCGTAGTACTTCCCATCTTACCTCAGGGAAAAAAATGAAAAATCACCCGAATCCTATTCCATTTCCTCAAAAGCTGGAAGTTCCTGAACTCACTGGTTTGACCGTTTTAGTCGTCGAAGACGAACCCAATTCACGCGAAGTATTTTCTGAAATTATTAAATCTTACGGTGGCAAAACAATACTCAGTTCCTCCGTTCGTGAAGCGCTTCATTGCTTTAAAATAATGCGACCAGATGTCATTTTAAGTGATATTGCACTTCCTTTGCACGATGGATATGAACTGATTGCAAAAATCAGGAAATTAACGCCCGAACAAGGTGGATTGGTCCCAGCTATTGCGCTGACTGCATATGCTGCTCAACACGATATCCATCGCGCTATTGCAGCTGGCTTCGAAAAGCATCTGACGAAGCCGGTTGACAGTGAGCAATTGGCACGAACGATTGCCCAATTAGCCTCAGTTAATACCTATCAGTAGGAATGAAACAAACACGGTGATGACTCATGAAGTTCTCAAATCTATCGGCAACTACCTTGAGGTTTTGAAGATCCTTTTGCTGAGCAGCTAATTCGAGTTCACGCCCTTGCGAGACCAAGTAATTAAAACCAAAGGATCCGGCCGCTCCCTGCAGGGAGTGCCCGAGTCTCTGGATATCCTCAAAATTATTGTTTTCAATCCAACACCGCAGCTTACTTAAGTCTTGTCGCCTGTTTTTAATAAAAGATGGAAGTAGAGGCTTAAGCTCTGGTTCCATCTCTACAATCCAGAATTCCTGTTCCTTCATACTGCTACATTTCCTAGGTCTACGTAAAACCCCTTTAAATCTGCCCTACGCTTCAAAGACGGAGCCGCTTTGCTCAATGTGCTACTTAGTTTAAAATCGTACACGATAGCCCCTGTCTCAACTAAATAGTCTATCCCATTGAGCTCTGAAGTACTATTACCTAATATAACTAAATTTTCTTCTCCTCGACTTATAACTACAACCAACACTTCCACAAGAACACCTAGTGATGGCGAATAATCATCCATTATTAATATAGAAATAGAACGGGCCTCTGAACACGATGGTTGATATATTTTGCACAATATAAAAACTAAAGGAGTAGATAAAAAAATGAGTAAAAAAAGCAAAGGAGTCAGAACAAGAGCAAACCAAAAAATTACGGGCAATAGAAATAAAAGTAAAATTAAAAAAATCATACGAACTTCCTTAAAGTCAGAATTAATCGATTATCATTATTTTAATTTAACAACTATAAATAAAATAA
>CAIYTD010000093.1 GCA_903928955.1 Oligoflexia bacterium
AGTTGTCGCTGTGGAGTTGGCCACTCCAGCTCGGGTGAGCTCTGTAATTTGTCTGGAGCCAACTTTTTACTTCTACAGTAAACTGCCGAGTGCTCCCGCTATCTCTTCTCATCTTCCTTCGTAAAGCTTTCAATGGATCTTGGTCCTGTTTTAAACTGGCATAGTACCAGCGTTCGATCGTGGAGAGCGCAATCGTGATTTTTCCACTTGTAATGGGATGTGTCCACTGGGTTTGAGCCAATGTTAATAGTCGGGAGTGAAGCTCTCCCTTTGCGGGAAGATCAGACAATAGGCCTCCAATGACTCCAAAGCGGAACTCCGCCCAGCGTTGATGAGGTGAGCGTTGAATGAATTGTGTTTTCATCAAGGATTCTCCTAAACTTCAGAATTCACCGCATTTTACGAGAACTTTTGAAGTGTTCGGAGACTAATCCTAAAAATTCACTTTGGATCGGCACAACTTCTGCGTGAAAAAACTTCTCCATCAAATTGTGCGATTTTTAAAAGCATTTCTAGTGCAATCCCATCAAAGGCGTTGAGTGAAGAATTTTAACATTGGAATCAAAGAATCACGCGCTGGGAATTGAAATACTCTCGCAATATTTTTTGGAGTTTTTGTGACACAATAGCCGGGAGGTAAAAAACTGCGTGCCCACTTCATAAACGGAGAAGTCTCTGCCAGCCTTTCTTGCCAGAAGAACCGCCAACGGGTCAAAGTTTGTCGTAAGATCTCTTTTGAAAGCCCCAGTTGCTCTGGAAAATCAATAGCAAGAACTAAGACCCAAAGAGAATAAACTTTTTGCCCAAAAAAACGCAATGAAGCTGGTAACAGTCGTTTACGGCATCCCTCTCGCCTACAGCAGAGACTCAATCTAAGAGGATGTTTTTCGTCTAATCCTCGAGGTTTTCTATTATAGTTTGCCGTATCTAGAGGCGCATGACAAAGGGGACATCCCTTGGTTTTTAATTGTAGAAATAAATCGTAATCTATTTGATAAAGGCTCTCGAAAAAAATAGAATCTGGCGATGTTTGCTTCATGATGTGTTGGGTCCTTTTTTTTGTTATAAAAGACTTAACACATGGGTCCCTCGAATAGTTTTAATCGAACTATTTGAGGGGCCTTTCTACAACACCTTTAAAAAGCGTGATCAAACTCTACCGAACCCACCATCAATTAATTTGAAAATTCTCACAGATAAGAGTCTTTCCGTTAAGACTCAGAGTTTCGTGCAGAATACTTTGCAAGAAATAGCTCAATCCAAAGGACAAAAGCTAGAAGCTAACTTTGAGAGAGTGCTCCTCAATCAGCTCCTGCACTAGAACTTATTCAAGCCGGTGATCGTATTCCCGAGATCGTTGCTTCAGGAGGTTTAGGCGCAGGAATGCGTGCAGCAGGGGTGTTGCTGTAACGTCATTCTTGCTCAGGAGATGCCTAGCTGCGAGCGGAGGCAAGTCACTGGAGTCGTTAATAGAAGGATTGATCATCTCATTAGGTTTTCCTTTCGGGGGCGCACTTAAAGTCTAATAGTGATTCAGACATTCTATAAGCTCTCTACCCGACTGCGCAGGTATGGGTGGGTGGCTTTTTTAAATCGCGCAGTTTGTGCGGTTCCCTGTTGAAAAAATTCTTGCGAATCAGATTTTTTTAAGTATATTGAGAGAAAATAAAAGAGAGTTATTAGTTTGATCTAGTCTCGAGGGTCTTTTGTCTAGGCCTGCCGATAAGTCGAGTTTTTCACTAACCAGATTTTGGGATAGGTTTTTTGGGAGAAAGTTCGCCAATTTTTTCACTTCCTGGTTTGAGGGAGATCTTAATGATAGCAAATATTGCAATTAACTTACCCTTCTGCTGCAGCCAGCGTGAGAACGAGTAAAGTGCATGAGGAGGCTGAATTAAGTGGATAGACATCAATTGAAATTATTGATTTTAAATTTCTGTGTGTTTTTCTATTTGAATAGATATAAAAATGTAGTAGAAAATATTTTATGGAACGGAAGCCTTTTTTTTTTAGTTTGTGTCTTTCTTTAGGTCTTTATTCTTTCACTGCTTTTGCAGAGTACTCGATCTTTTCATCAAGTTTTATTGAGGAAGATATTGTAAATATTGAAGATAGGAGTAACCTTATTGCTAATGCCGCTCTCATGGCAAAAGCCTCTTATAATGGAAAAAACTATGATCAAAGACGGTTGGAGTTAATTCAAAGTTTGGGGTGTGACCTCATTCAATTTGAATCGCATGACCCAGTGAAAAAGATCAGCTTCCCTGCGGGGATTGTTTGTCTTCGGGGTTTTAATGATTCAAAAACAGAAATTTTAATTGCTTTTCATGGAACTGAGAGTTCTGCGGATTGGATGACAAATGTTTTTGCTTATAAGAAATCGGCAGCATCTCTTGGTTTGCCTGGATATGCTCATGGTGGGTTTCTAGACCGTTATCAACTTTCAAGGGAATCTGTTCAGGATATTGTCCAGGAAATTTTAGATAGATTAAGCTGGGACGGAATTCCACAAGATAAGGTAACTCTCGTTATTACTGGGCACAGCCTAGGCGGAGCTTTAGCTACTTTGGCTGCTGCAGATTTACAAAATAGTCGACCTAATTTAAAAATTTTCTTAGTTCTCTTTGCTTCTCCACGGGTACTTGATCGGGATGCTGCAAATTTCATGGAAACACGATTTGGTGATTCGATTTTTAGAATTTGGAGAGGTTGGGATCCGGTTTCTAAAGTGTCTTTTGGGACCTCAATCTACGGTCTTGGGTCCATGACTGGTTTTAAACACGTAGGGCAAGAATACTCCTTAAATGCGCAAGGGTGGAGTCCTTTAATTAATCACAGTATGGTAGAGTTTGCTCGCGAAGCGACGTCTTCAGAGAAAATTATACCTTCACTTAATCATAAAGGTTTTTGGAATGGTCGTTTTTCTCAAAGTATTAAGAACTGGTTTTCTCGAAAGTAATACATTTAAAAAAGCTTTGGCTATTAAAGGATATGCGCTAGCGATTCGTAAAGCCTCGAGGTTCAGTCTCGAGAACTAGCTTTGTGTTCGTTTGGCTGATCTTCCTGAGGCCATTTTTGGCTGATCTCTAGTTCGGCGTTCCCGCAGGAACTATTGGAATCATTTTATTTTTAAATAAAGTATATATAGATATACTTGTGAAGCATATGGATTTTTTTTAATGAGACCTGTGTAAGTTAGAGGTTTATCTATTCTATTTAAGGAGAAATAACTAAGTTCGTTAGGTTAAAGTAATTTATATAATTTAATTTAAACATGTAGTTCAATGATATTTAACTAGACAAATTGGAATAACTTTGTTAGTCGTTGGAAAAAATCAACCTGGAGTCTTTGTGCTATTACAAATAAAAAAAAGAATCTGCTGTATTTATTTATTTAAAATGGTAGCTCCCTTTTTATTAATTAATTTCATTCAAATCGATGCAAAAGCAGAAAATATCGATGCTGCAATGCATACCTGTGCTATTCAAACAGATAAAAAGCTTAGGTGTTGGGGATTCGATTCAAGACAGATGCCTGAGGACACGCCTGAGGAACTAGGGAGTGTGATTGGAGTTGCTGCTGGAGTTTCTCATACATGCGCGATTAGAGAAAGTGGTGATCTCAGGTGTTGGGGGAAAAATCATAGTTCTCATAACCAACTTATAGTTCCTCAAGATTTGGGAAAGGTCATTTCTGTTGCTGCGGGCGGAGGATATCACATTTGCGCGATTAGAGCAGAAGACAGTGCGTTGAGATGTTGGGGAGACAATTCTCATGGGCAAAGTCTAGTTCCTTCAGATCTAGGAAAAGTGATTTCTGTCGCTGTGGGAAACTATAGTACCTGTGCCATTAAAGAGGATGGAGACCTGAGATGTTGGGGTATCGAGTCGAGCCGTTCTAATGATGTTAAGTTCCCTCAAGAAATGGGCAAGGTGATTGCAGTAGCTATGGAAGGGGGTCATACCTGCGCAATTAAAAAAGAAGGTGGGAAGCTTTGGTGTTGGGGGAGTAATGATGTAAAACAAAGTGTAGTGCCCTCAGATCTAGGAATTGTTACTGCAGTGTCTACTGGATGGGAGCATACCTGCGCAATTAAAAAAGAAGATCGCCAGCTTCAGTGCTGGGGGGGTACTAAAAGCGATCAGATTAATCTTCCTAAGAATTTAGGTCCCGTGACTGCTGTTGCTCTAGGATTCCAGCATACCTGCGCAATTACACTAGCTGGGAAGGTTAAGTGCTGGGGGGATAATACAAAAGGTCAGACTAATGTTCCTAGCGATTTAAATATGGTACGATCCAGTGCCGAATTAGCTACTGTTGGAAGACTAGTTGAAGCTTCCCGCGGAGTGGACCTAGATACAGTGTTGCAACCTCAATGGAGCATGCTATTGCATCAACAGGGTTCTGAGTCGGTTGATGGACCTTCAAATACTAGCAGTCTAGTTCATGATGGAGAAGGGAATCCGGAACTCCGTCATTTTTTACTGGGTCAACAAGTCTCTCCAGCAACTACAACGAATAGAACGTGGACTGCTGCGCTTTGTTTTCCTGGGGAGACTTTAGTGAGTGTAAAAAATGACAATGACAATGGTTATCATTCAGTTCCTATTTCATGGGTTCAAGTGGGTGATACGGTCATGAGTTGTAATTTATCTGTTGAAGGTGGAGTCTGTGACTACGGACAAGTTCAAAATGTGATTTCCCAAAAAACAGGTCATTTGATTCAGCTTTCTTTTAGTGGAAAAACTCTCAGAACAACGGATCATCATCCATTTTATGTGGTCGGTAAAAAAGATTGGGTCGAAGCTAAAGATTTGCACATAGGAGATCAGTTTCAGACGATTGCAGGTGAAATTGCAACACTTGAGTATATTCAAGACGAAAACGGCGACTACATAGTCTACAATTTAGATGTTCAAGGACATCATAATTACTATGCCTGTGATGTATTAGTGCACAATTGTACGATTGGGGCTACAGCGGCTATTACTGCAGGTGCTCTTGCTGGTGCGTATAGATGGCTTAATTTTTAATAAATTTTACTTACCTTTATTCTTCTTTATCCAGTTTTTAAAGCTGCTATCCATGTCTGGTATTTTACAAAAGGTTTCTAAGTAGTTTTCTAGTTTTTTTCTCATGGAAAGCTGAAGTAATTCATGGAGGCTACATTTTGATGCGATCATTTCCATAAGGGCTGTAGACGCTTGATAATGGTAGCGAGGATTTCCTTGATTTTCCGATGCATTGCTTTCAAAGGGGTGTATTAAATTTATGATACTTTTTTCGGCTTGGGAAGACAGCCAGGTGTAGTCGACTTTTCCATGTTGAGATACGTAGTTAGCTAGTCCTTCTTCTAGCCATTTTGGAATAGCATCTTTATATTTCTGAAATAGAATAATATGCACTAGCTCGTGACCAAATACCGAATCAAAATTCGAAGAAATGACGCGTGGTCCAATGTGAATGGAATTGTCAGACTTTCTGGATACTGCAAGAACACTTGCGTCAAAATGATGGAAATTTTGAAAAGTTTCTTGAATATTGTACCAAATAACTTTTACTTTTCGAATATCCCATTCGAGATCATTTTGAATATGTTCTGCCACTCGGTTTACACGATTTTCAGTGAGCCAGCTGGGAGGATGAGAAATTAAAACTGCGTTAGTTAAAATTTCTTCAGAAAATGCTGAAAAATTAAATAATGTAAAGGATATAGTTAGAATAATGGTAGTTTTAATGGCTTTCTGTGAAAGAGAGTTAAAATATCGAGTGTAATTCATAATTTTATCAATCATTTTTAGAATTAACATTTTTGATCTTGAAAGATATTCTAGAAGTCATATAATTTTTATAACATTTAAAATTTTCTTTTCCCAACCGCCTTGGAGCTTCATATGAAAAGAATCCTCTTAATTGACTCAGATTTGAATGTCCAAAATGAGATGAGAAAAATAGCTGCTTCTCATTTTGACCTCGTAGTGGCTTCTACTTATGCAGAGGCGGGAGGACTCTTAGGGGCCTTTCTTTTTAACTTGATTATTATGGAAACTCAACTTTCTGATGGAGATGGTTTCCTTTTCTGTTCTCAATTGAGAGGTCGCGATATGACAAGTGACCTTCCTATTATTTTTTTATCTGAGAATTTACAAGTATCCTATAAAATTCAAGGCTTTGAAGCAGGCGCAGATGACTATGTTGTCAAGCCATTTGATTCATTAGAACTTTTTGCTCGGATGGAAGTCCGGTTAAAAAAGAGTCGCCCTATTCATGAGCAGGAGCCGCTCATACAAAGAGGGGATCTTGTTCTAAGCGTGCCTTTTCAAAAAGCGGCGCTTAAAAATGGGGGAGTGGAAAAGGATTTAAGATTAACTCCCACAGAATTTAGATTGCTTTATTTTTTTATTAAAAATGAAGGAGAAGTTTTGAGCCGAAGTCAGTTATTAAATGCAGTATGGAGTGACGATGTTCACGTTCTGACTCGAACAATTGATAAGCACATTTCGACCTTAAAAAAGAAACTCGGCGCTCGTGCAAACTATATACAGTCGATTCATAGTCGAGGCTATCTGTTTTCTATTAAGCAAAGCTTGCCAAAAGAGCCATTTCTCAGTTCAACATCAAATTTAACTAGAGCTGCCGAACTATAATTGAACATACTCATTCATTCAGGTAGGTTTTAGGCCTGGAGTGGTGTTTCATGCAAATCCGATCGTGGGCAGATTATGAGTATTTTTATAAAAATTCTTTAGAGCACTCAGATGAGTTTTGGAGTGCTGTTGCTGAATATAAAATCAAGTGGCGCAAGCAGTGGTCTCAAGTTTCAGAAATCGATTTTAATTTAGGAAAAATAAATTGGTTTTTAGGCGCAGAGCTCAATGTATCAGAAAATTGTCTCGATCGACATTTAGAGTCGGGGAAAGGCGATCAAATTGCCTTAATTTGGGTCGGTAATCATCCTAATGAGGAGAAAATTTTTACCTTTCGAGAACTTTATAGAGAGGTTTGTCGAGCTTCAAATGCTTTAGAAGCTCTGGGCGTGGAAAAGGGCGATCGAGTTGTGCTCTATCTTCCTAATATTCCTGAAGTTGTAATTTCTATTTTAGCATGTGCAAGAATCGGTGCAATTCATAGTGTAATTTTTGGTGGATTTTCTGCCCATTCTATTCAAAGCCGTGTAAATGATTGTGGTGCAAAATTAATTCTCACTGCAACTGGGACTTATCGTGGGAACAAATGGATCGATTTGAAGGCTAATATTGATGAAGCGATGGCGCTAGGATGTCCTAGTGTCACAAAAGTCATTGTTTGTGAGAGAGATTCTGCACATGGGTTTTTTTCTCAGTCATATGATTTAAAATGGGCTGAGTGGTTGGATCGTTTTGGGTCGGAGAACCATCTTGGTGCTTCTCATTCAGCAGGCGATCCTTTATTTATTCTTTATACGTCAGGTAGCACAGGGAAACCTAAAGGTGTATTGCATCGTATGGGCGGGTATCTTACTTATGCTGCCTATACTTATGATATAGTTTTTCAGCCGAAAGAGAATGATATTTATTGGTGTACTGCAGATGTAGGTTGGATTACTGGTCATTCCTATTCAATTTATGGTCCCCTTGCAAATGGAGTAGCTACATTGATCTATGAAGGGGTTCCAAATTATCCCGATCCAGGTCGTTTTTGGCGCATTATTGATCAATACCAAGTAGCTATTTTTTATACTGCTCCTACAGCACTTCGAATTTTAGCAAGTGCTGGAGATGATTTTGTTAAAAAGTATTCTAGGCATTCACTTCGCGTTTTAGGGACTGTAGGCGAGCCTATTAGTCCAGAGACCTGGCAGTGGTATGATGAAGTGGTGGGAGAGAAACGTGCTCCTATTGTTGATACTTGGTGGCAAACAGAAACAGGAGGAATTTTGATTTCTCCATTGGCGGGCATTTCCCCGACTAAGCCCGGTAGTGCAAGTTTTCCACTTCCCGGAATTGAGCCTAAAATCTTAGATGATGCTGGAAAAGAAAAATTGGGATCAGGGCCTGGTACTTTAGTCCTAGCCCGGTCTTGGCCAGGTCAAATGGCTGGGATTTACGGGGATCCAGAGCGCTTTTATAAAACTTATTTTGCTCCCTATCCAGGTTATTATTGGACAGGCGATGGCGCTCAGCGCGATGACGAGGGGTTTTATTGGATTACTGGCCGAACCGACGATGTGATTAAGATTTCAGGTCATCGTCTCGGAACTGCCGAAGTAGAGTCAGCTTGCCTCGTGCATCCTTTTGTCAGTGAGTCAGCAGCAGTGGGAGTTCCAGATCCGATTACAGGTGAATCACTTCAAATTTTTGTTTTATTAAAAGAGGGTCTGAAGGGATCAGAGCAGTTAGCTCAGGAACTGATGGATTTAGTTCGAAAAGAAGTAGGAAGCATCGTTTCTCTGAAGAAAGTTTACTGGGTTCCAGGATTGCCTAAAACACGCAGTGGTAAAATCATGCGCCGAATTTTGAGAAAAATGGCTCAAGGCGAAAAAACGCACTTTGGGGACCTTTCAAGTCTTGCTGATCCAGCTATTATTGAGATGATTTTGGCTATATTAGAGTGATGTCTCATGGAGTTTCATTCAGGCTCTCTTTCTGATAAAGATGGTTCTCAATAGATTGGAGCTGGAACTTTTGATGATTTTGCGAATATTCCCAATATTAGTATTTTTAGTATCATGTAGTCCTTTAGGTAATAGTGCATCAGAAGCCCAGAGTGAAGCTCCATTATCTCTTCCGCTTATAGGTCAGCCGTCAGACGATTATTTTTCAGGAGAGCAGGGCGACGTTGGATTGTCTTCTCCGTCGAGTACTTCAGAGGGTCAGGTCTCAGATCGTTCGTTACACCCGAGATTATCTTATGTTCAGATTCAAGCAGATCAAAATTTTTTAACAATGACTAGCAGAGATTTTTCTATATGTCGTATCAGCGCTTATCGGAGGCCATCCCGTATAACAGATCTCCATGTTCAGTTATATAATGAGGATCTCAGAAAGGGTTTTGAGCTGACTCTTTATGGTTTTGATCCCAGTAAGCGAGGAATGAAATTTATTAATGATTTTCAGTCTCGAGCAGGTGGACTTGTTTCTATTTCTCTAGGAAGAGATATTCAATATATCAGTCGCAATGCTATAGAGTCCGATCGCTCTGAAACAAGTTGTGAAATGAACTATCGGGTTAATCAACAGAACTTTCTAATAGCATCACTTCTTTGTTATAAACTTTATAAAAAAAGAATCTTTGATGGGCCATATAGCCCTGAAGGCTTTGCTCTAAATTCGGCAAAGATCAGTTTTGGAGGTCAAATGCAAATTCAAGCATACTTTCAAAGACCTCTCAGAACTTTCAGTAAATCGTTGCCATAGAGTTTGCTGAGTTTAGGTCCCATTCCTTTTACTTTTAGAAGTGAGGATTCGTTTGTAGGAAGTTCAGCGCAGAGGGTAATTAAAACTTTATCTGTTAAAATTCGAAATGCAGGGACTCCTCGTTTTTTAGCTTCACTTAAGCGCCATAACTTTAATGCGTTTATGCGTTCAGAAGAAGGAGGGGGTCGCCGAGGTGGTGAGGTTGATTTTTTAGTATTCTTGGCTCCGGAGCTCATCCCTACTAGGTCAATCAGCTGGAGCTTTGCAAGTTCAGTAGCATTGGCGTTTCTGCCTAAAGGTGCAAGAGTGATCTTTCTGTAGTTAATCGTCTTTCCCTCTTTTTGGAAAGTCTCATCTAAAATATGAATCCATTTGAATTGAAATAAGCTTTTTAAGAGGGCTTCAAAATTTTTTCGCGGCAAATCATTTCCTCCAGCAATCTCTTCATAGAGGCGACCTGCTGCTCGGTAATGGCAGGAAGCGAGAATAGCCATTATTTGGGCTACCCATTTTTGTTCTTTTTGTGTGAGGGATCTCATCTTGTGGAAGGATTGGGTTCCTTCAGGTAGGCAAAGATCACAGGTTCCGCAGGCAACACCTGAATCATTTTGATCTCCAAAGTGTTTCACTAGAGAAAGCATCCGGCATCTGGAAGATTGGGTGAAATCAATCATTTGTTGGAGCTGGTGTTCTCGATGTTTTCGCTGGTTTGTATAGGTTTTTTCCCAGTTTGTGTTGCTCTCAGCTGGCCCTCGACTAACATTTTCTTCTGGATCGATCGTGGCTCCGCGATGGATCCAAAGTTTTTCTAAAGCTTTTTCAAAAATTTCATTTTCTTCAGGCAAGCAGGTGGGATTTGACCATTCTTTGAGGAGTTCTTTTGGTTTTTTTTCTTCGCTGAGGTTTAAAAAAATTTTCTTTAAAATGGGGAGAGCTGGGTAATCTTTTTCAAAGAAAAATTGATGGGTTCTATGATCTGCGAAAGATTGAAGGAGGATCGCTTGGGAGGCTTTTCCATCTCTCCCTGCACGGCCAATTTCTTGATAATAACCTTCTATGCTACCTGGCAGCGCTGCATGAAGAACTGTTCGAATGTCGGGTTTATCAATTCCCATCCCAAAGGCTACCGTAGCGACGATGAGATCTAGTTTTCCCGATAAGAATTGTTGCTGGTTCTCTTCGCGCTCTAGAGGGTTCATTCCTGCATGGTAGATCCCTGTTTTAAAATAACTTTTTAGTTCATTGAAAAAGGTTTCTGCCATTTTTCTCGTAGAAGTATAAATAATTGCGGGGAGATTGCCTATTTGCTTGAGGATTTTGAGCGCAAGCAGAGGCCGATCAGCTAGCGAGAGCTCTATGACGTGAATCGCAATATTTTCTCTTCTAAAACCATGAATAGATCTCATCTCTTCTTTTAGTCCGAGTTGCTGAACGATGTCGTTTTGAACAAGAGGGGTAGCGGTGGCAGTGAGAGCGATCATGGGACAAGGCCGCAGCTCAATGAGTCGTTCTCCTAGAAGGCGGTAATCGGGGCGGAAATCATGTCCCCATTGGGAAATACAGTGGGCCTCATCAATGGCGATGAGCGTTGGGAGTTTTTTCTTGAGCATTTCCATAAAACTAGGAACAGAAAGTCGTTCGGGTGCAATAAAGAGAAAATCGAGGCCGCCACTCATGTATTGCTGAGAAGCATGGTAGGATTCTTCTCTTTTTCTTCCTGAGTGAATGCGTTCAGTGGCAAGACCAATGCGTTTAAGTTTTTCAACTTGATCCTCTATCAGCGCTAGGAGAGGGCTGATGACCAGTGTTGTTCTCCCTCGTGCAAGTCCAGGAAGTTGATAACAAAGAGATTTGCCTGCTCCCGTAGGCATGACGAGCAGTACGTCTTTTCCTTCGATCAAAGTAGCACATACCTTTTCTTGATGAGGTCGAAATGAATTAAATCCAAATTTAGTTTGGAGCAAGCAGAGAAGGTTTGTTTGTTTTTGAAAAGACATGAGGATCTCATCCTGCCAAGGAGTCTAGTCGGGGTCAAGTTCTTGTCTGAAACTTGACGAAATAAATTGTATATCTGCAATGGAAAATGTTGCCGAGTTACTCATAAAAAAAAATAAGTTAAACTAAAAGCATGAATCCATTTTTTTCTTTGGGGTGGTTTGTGTTGTCTATTTTAGTCACACCTGCTTCTTTGTGGGCCAGTCAAAATGCTTTCGGAGAATTTTCTTATCATCTTTTTAAAGATTTTTCACAAAACCACTCTTCAAAGAATTTTGTATTCTCCCCTTATTCACTTCGTTCTGCCCTGGGCATGGCCGCATTAGGGGCGAGAGGGCGAACACAGAGACAATTAGGAAAACTTCCTGATTCTTTAGGCTCCAAAAAAGAACCGTCCTATAAATTTTTATTAGCCAACCGTCTTTGGGTGGATATGGAGTTTCCATTATTAGGCAGTTTTTTAGACACGAATGAAAAAGTTTTTGGAGTGCGCCCTTGGATGGTTGATTTTTCTAAAGCTCCAGACTTTTTAAGGGATCGTGTCAATGGATGGGTTTCAGAGAGAACAATGGGTAAGCTAAAGTCGATCTTGCCTGAGAATTTCATCTCCGCTGGAATTCGAATGCTATTGACGAGTGCTGCTTATTTTAAAGGAGTTTGGGCATATCCATTTTCTCAAGCTGATACAGAGAAAAATCAGTTTTCCACTCCAGATGGAAAAATAATAATTCCCTATTTACATAAGAGAGGTGCATTCAATTATTTACAAACTCAAGAAGCCCAAATCTTAGAGTTGCCTTATTTAGAAGGTGAAATTTCTTTGGTTATGATTTTGCCAGATTCTAGTAGAGATTTTTCTTACTTCGAGGAGTCGCTTCACAGCGATCGGGTGGAGCAATGGTTATCAGAAGTTTCTGTAAAGGCACTTAATATTTATATTCCCTCGTTTGAAATCGATTCTGACTTTGAACTCAAGAATGCATTGGAAGGGGTCGGTGTGACGAATCCTTTTAGTTTGGAAACTGCAGATTTTTCAGGCATGACAGGTAAAAAAGATCTTTATTTAAGTTCTTTGATTCATAAAGCTTTTATTGGAGTAAATGATGCTGGCACCGAAGCCTCTTCTGTTGGAGCTGCCGCTTCTTCTCGTAATTTGGCATCGACTTTACCTAGTTTGGATCTTTCTCATGAAACTCTTTTTAGGGCGGATCATCCCTTTGTTTTTATGATTCGCCATAGGAGCTCGAATTCTATTTTGTTCTTTGGACACGTAGTCCATCCTTAAAAAAATTGCTATTCAATAGAAAGATTTTGCTGGAAAGAGGTATTCTATTTTTTTGGAAACCGTTTATTGTAAACAGCAGTTAATTTTTCAGCAAAAGAATTTGGTGCAAAGGGCTTAACAACATAGTTGTCTACTCCTGCTGCAATGGCTTCAGAAACCTGAGTCATTTCAGCTTCTGCTGTTACAAGAAGAAATGGGATTGCTTTATAAAATGCATGTTTACGACAGTAAATGAGAAGGTCTAATCCGCTTACTGTAGGCATATTCCAATCGCTTACAATAAATTGAATAGGCTGTTTTGTAGCAAGTGTTTTTTCAAGAATTTCAATGGCGATATTACCATCACTGGCTTCAGTAATCTGGTTGCCTCCCATGAGTCGAAGCTGCTGAGCTATTACTTTCCTCATGGTTGCCATATCGTCTACAACTAATAATTTTAAATCAGCTAAATTTGGAGTGGCCATATAGAAAATGGTACCCTCAAGATAAAAAAGATGGAATAAAAATTTTTTAATTTATTTTAGAGTGAATCGTTACCACTTCTTCTAATAAGTAGGAGGCAACCCTATTGAAAGCTTGAGCGCTGCGTATTCAGGATGGGCAGAGCCGGTAGGTGTACGGATGATCAAAGGCGGTTCATTCCAAGTTTGGCATCTGAAGTGTTCGGGTAAATCGGTGGATTTCATCATTGCAAATAGCGAGAGTAAAGGAGGTTCGCCCTCTTTGAAGATAATGGGGCGCCGTCGAATCATGGTGAGTTCTGCTTCTTGTGCAGCTGCTTCGATACGTCTGGTTTGATCTAGGGGCAGAATGGGGAAGATGCAGGCGAAAAGACCACCCCTTTCCAAATGTTTTGCTGCTGTTTGGCAATAATCGGCAATGTTTCCACGAACTTCAAATCTGCATGCAATTTTTTGAGGATGGTTTCCGTGAATGCCTGAGTGTAGGGGGAAATAGGGAGGGCTTCCTAGAATAAGGTCAAATTTTTCTTGTTCTTGCAGAATAGCTGGATCTCTAAAATCACCTTGACGAATCCTGTACCGATTTTCGATTCCATTGAGTCGAGCGGATTTGCGTGCCAGAGCAACACTGATTTCTTGAGCCTCTACTGTAACAAATTGAGCTCCTTGAAGCCTCCAGGCTGCCATCATTCCTACTGATCCAATTCCACTTCCAAGATCGAGAACTTTTCTAGCGCAGGGACACCAAGTGGTACCGTACCAAGCTGTTAACAGATCATCGGTAGAGTATCGATGTCCTTTTTTGAGTTGATAAATTCTATAGTGTCCGCTCAAGGCGTCGAGACTTTCACTTTCTGGTAAAGGAGCGAATAAGGACTTTAAGTCTTGGATGTACGGGCCAGGCTTGGCCCAGCCTTTAAAATAAGGATCCCGCCAATCTCGATTCATCATATAGTTACTTCCTCAAAATGGACTCAAGGGTTGAATTTTAGGGTGATTCAACATACTATTCCCTTGGATTAGAAAAAACTGTAAAAGGGGTCTTAAGGTGAAAAAATTTGAAACGATGCGTGTTACTTATCCTGAGCCTCATATGGCACGTACTCAGGCAATTCTAAAGAAGTATCCCGAGCTTAAAAAGCTTTTTGGAAATACACCTTCAACAGCATTTTATATTTTGGGCGTCGTAAGTTTGCAGATTGGGGTAGCATCTCTCTTAGGTCATTCTTCGCCTTGGTTGATTTTATTGATGGCCTATACTTTAGGTGCAGTTGCTAATCATGCCTGTTTTACGTTGATTCATGATTGCACTCATAACTTAGTTTTTAAGGGTAATGCTGCAAATTGTCTGCTTCAAATTTTTACAAATTTGCCTATTATTTTTCCTTCTTCTATTTCCTTTCGAATTTATCATATGAAACATCACCTTTATCAGGGTGAGCTGGATCGGGATGCTGATTTACCTCGTCCCTTTGAGGTAAAATGGGTGGGTAATTCGTCGTTTAAAAAAGCTCTTTGGTTTCTTTGTTATTTTTTACCCCAACTTCTCCGCGTGCCCTATTTAAAAGGAATTGAGCTGGTGAACCGATGGGTAGTACTGAATTGGCTCGTTGAGGTTAGCTTTTTAACTGCAATGGTACATTTTGCTGGTTGGGGTACATTTGGTTATTTGGCGCTATCGAGTGTTTTTTCTATTGGTCTGCATCCGCTCGGAGCTCGATGGATTCAAGAGCATTACGTGGTTTATCAAAAGCAGGAGACTTATTCCTATTATGGTCCCTTGAATCTCATTGCTTTTAACGTAGGCTACCATAATGAGCACCATGACTTAATGAGCGTGCCTTGGTCACGGTTACCCCAAGTACGAGCTATTGCACCTGAGTTTTATAATTCTCTTTATTATCATACTTCTTGGACTGCGCTTTTGATTCGATTTATTACGGACCCTCAATTGGGGCTTTTTAGTCGTGTCACTCGGCCTCCTGGAACAACTTCCAAATCTTCATTCTCTCGATTAGCTTCTGGTGAAATGCAGTCTAGTGTTTCAGTTTAGTGCATGATTCATATTCACGGGATTTCTAAACAGTATGGTTCAAAAATTCTATTTGAAAATGCAGAAGCTCACATAGGACATCGATCTCGTGTCGCTTTAGTCGGTCCGAATGGCGCGGGGAAAAGCACGTTGATTCGGATTTTATTGGCGCATGAGTCACCTGATTCTGGAAATGTCACTCGAGCCAGTCATCTCACGATTGGTTACTTGGCTCAAGAAGTTCCTCAAATTCGAGAAGGATCTATTTTATCAGAAGTCCTCCGAATGGATGGGAGAAGGGAAGGTCTTCACCAGCTCAAGGAGGAGCTGGAAGAAAACTTTTTAAAAAATCCTGAGGATCAACCTGCCTTAGAAAGGTACGGTCGTATTCTCGAAGAGCTTGATCTGATAGACGAATCACGCGTGGAAGCGAGAGCAAAGGAAATCCTTTTAGGAATGGGGTTTCAAGTGGGTGATTTTCTCCGTCCTTTGCGTGAGCTAAGCGGTGGTTGGCTGATGAGAGTTGCTCTTTCCAGGATTTTATTAATGGATCCCGACCTTCTTTTGCTAGATGAACCGACCAATCACCTCGATTTAGAGTCCCTTCTCTGGTTGGAAGAGTTTTTAATCGCATTTCGGGGCGCAATGCTCTTAGTGAGTCATGATACGGCTTTTTTGAATCGCATGGTTCATGAGGTTTTGGAAATCGATCAGAAAAAGCTTTGGATTTATCGAGGTAATTTAGACGCCTATGCAGATCAAAAAACCCAGAGACTGGATGTTCTGAAGGCACAGTATGCAGGACAGCAGGCAAAAATTGCGGAAATTGAAAGTTTTGTAGAGCGTTTTGGTGCAAAGGCAACGAAAGCTCGACAAGCTCAAAGTCGGCTCAAGCAATTAGAAAAAATGGATTTAATTGAGTTGCCAGAAGATCGATCTCAAGTTCGATTTCGATTTCCTCCAGCTCCCCATAGTGGAAAAGAAGTCGTGACGATGAGAAATGCGACTCTTCAATTTGGGCAAAAAACTGTTTTTAAAGATTTAGATTGGGTAGTGAGACGAGGATCCCGTGTGGCCATTGTAGGTGTGAATGGCGCAGGGAAAACAACTCTTTTAAAAGTTTTAAGTGGCCAGATTCAGCCGAGTGATGGCGAAGCACAGCTGGGGCATGAAGTGAAAGTAGGGTATTACGCTCAAATGCAGGCAGAAACCTTGAATATGAGTAAGACTATTCTTCAGGAACTAGAAATGACGGCTCCTGAAATGCCTGTTAGCCAAGTCAGAGCAATTGCTGGGGCATTTCTTTTTACTGGAGAATCCGTTCAGAAAAAGTGTGGGGTTTTATCTGGAGGAGAGAAAGCGAGAGTTGCACTAGCAAAACTTTTGCTTTCACCTGCTAATTTTCTGATTCTAGATGAGCCTACTAATCATTTAGATGTTGAATCCAGAGGAGTTCTTTTAGATGCCTTGCGTGACTTTGGTGGGACACTTTGCTTAGTTTCTCATGATCGTTCTTTTGTATCTCCTTTAGTGGATTCTGTTTTATTAATCGAGCCTCAGGAAAATTTGCAGCAGGGGTCTCGGGTTGTACAATTGCTCGGTGGGTACGAAGATTATCTCGAGCGAAAGAAAAAAGAAGTAGTTCTTTCAATTGGGTCAAAAAAATCCGGTCATCGATTATCTACATCGCTTTCTGATGGAAACGAAAAGGAAGAGCGATCTAAATTACCTTCTCATAACCAAATTCGAGGTTGGGAGCGAGAACGAGATCGTTTAGAGGGTGAAATTTCTCGGCATGAAAAGAGACAGAAAGAGTTGTATATTGTCTTAGCTGATTCCAATACGTATCAAGATCCATCTCAATCGTTTGTTTTGATTGAGGAGCAAAGAAATGTTGAGAGAGCTTTATCTGAAAAGCTTTCTAGGTGGGAAGAGTTATGTCTTTTATTAGCATAGGGTCACTTTTTAGGCTCGCCCTTCCCATGGTTCTTACCTATTTAGGCACTCTTTCCATGGGTTTCGTAGATATTCTATTGGTTGGAAATATTAATGCAGCTGCAATAGGAGCAGTGGGAGTAGGGTCTTGTCTCTTTTCTTGGTTTCTTGTTTTTGGTTTAGGATTATCTAGCGGGATGGAATATTTGGTTTCTCATTCCTTTGGGGAACGCAATCATAAACTTCAAGGCGAATATTTGGTTCAGGGAGTTTTGCTGCTATTGCTTATTTCTGTTCCACTTACCGTGTTGATGCTTTTTATTTCATGTCATTTAGAATTACTCGGTGTTAATCCAATAGTTTTAATGTATGCAAAAAATTATTCCATTATACTATCATTTAGTCTCTTAAGCGCATTTCTATTTAATGTGTTCCGGCTCTATTTGAGCGCATTGAGGGTAGTTTGTCCTGCGATGATGATGCTTGTGGTGGGAAATGTTTCCAATGCATTGATTGGGTATATTTTAGTTTTAGGCAGATGGGGTGCCCCTCGTTTAGAAGCTGAAGGCGCAGCATGGGCAACTTTAGTATCTCGTCTTCTGATGATGTTCGGCTTAGGAGTTTATTTATTCGTTTGGGATCGGAAAAATGGGAATTTACTTTTTCGAACTCCGTTTCGATACCATGCAGATCGAATGAGAGAGCTCATTCGAATTGGCATGCCAGCTGCTTTGCAAATGGTATTTGAAGTTGGGATATTTGCATTTACCACAACTTTAATTGCACGCTTGACAGCAGATGAGCTAGCAGCACATCAAATCGTCTTAAATGTAGCTAGTTTGACCTTTATGGTTCCATTAGGGGTGAGTTCAGCAACAGCAATTTTAGTAGGACAAGCTTTAGGAAAAAAAGATCGAGTTACTGCAGTACAGGTAGGTTGGCAAGGATTTGCGCTAGGTGTAGGTTTTATGGCTGTTTCTGCATCACTTTTTTTATGTTTTTCTCATCCTATTTTAAATTTTTTTACTCATGATGCTGCTGTTATTGCGTTAGGGAAAGAAATTTTGTTTATTGCTGCTCTCTTTCAGCTTTCTGATGGTATTCAAGTAGTTGGAACTGGTGCGCTTCGGGGGTTAGGTGAAACCCATACTTCCATGATTTTTAATTTTTGTGGACATTGGTTGATTGGGCTTCCCATTGGTGTTTCGCTTTGTTTTTTAGGCGGGTGGGGATTGAAGGGACTTTGGGTAGGTCTTTCTTTGGGCCTTACTGCCGTAGCTGCAGCGGTCCTTTTGAGATGGATTTTTAGGGCGCAAAATATTTTGCGTGGCCAAACACTCAATGAATGCTAGACAATGGGCTCTCATGACTTCATTTTTAAAACTTCTCAATTTTTCTTTATTTGTTTTTTGTATTTCTCAACCTCTGGCATGGAGTTCAGTCGAGGCCTCTCTCTCTGGCATTATTTTAGACGAATCGAGGATTGCGCTTCCAAGCGTAACTGTGCGTCTCTTCAATGTGGATACCAAACAAGTTCGAGAGGAGATCACTTCTTCATTCGGGTCCTATCAATTCTTTCCTATTCCATTGGGCGATTATCATGTTTTTATCGTTGCTTCCGGGATGAAATCGTACCAGTACGATGTTCATCTCAGTGCTGGAGGGAGCTCACATGTAGAGGTACTTTTAGTCCATGAACGGGCAGGTTCTTCTGAACAGGAGATGGTTGTAGAGGTAAAAGCTAAAAAGAAAATGCTTCAAACGCATACTTCTACTAGTAGTCATGAATTAAATCGTGCTCGAATTTCTCAGATGCCACAAGGGGGCGAGATTTCCCTTCCTAAATTGATTGCCATTACCACACCCGGAGTAGTACAGGGTGGATTTGGACAGATTTTTGTTCGAGGCAATCATGCGAATATTCAATATCAAATAGATGGAGTTCAAATGCCTGATTCACCGTCTAATGCTTTTGGTCAAGCTTTTAGTCCGAGGAATATTGAACAAATGGAAACCATTACGGGTGGCATGCCAGCTGAATATGGTCAAAGAACCTCGGCAGTTGTAAATATCTTGACTCAATCAGGTCAAGAGAAGCCGGGGGGAGAAATCGAATTAAATTATGGTTCCTATAATACAATTTCGCCACACCTTTTGTATGGAGGCTCAAGTGAATCTGGAAGTATTCATTATTTTCTTTCGCTGAATTATAACCAGACGGATCGAGGTCTAAATACTCCTCAACCCCAATCTGAATCAAACCAATTTCAAGGGGGAACAGATTCAGTTCATAATAACTCTTCTGGTGATAGTGAATTTGGGAAAATAGATTGGCAATTGAATAATGAAAATAAATTTTCTTTTATCATTTTTAATTCTCGAATTAACTATCAAATTCCAAATTATCCGCCCTCATTCCAATCTACAGACCCTTACTTTCAATCCACTTTTGGTAGCGCATGGGGAATGGATTCGTCGCAAACTTCTCCCCTTTTTGTTTGGGTTCCTTCACAAACAAATAATACCCAATTTGAAAGAAATACTTATTTTCAAGTAGTCTGGAAGCGAACATTGAAAGAGAATTCTTTTTTACAGTTAGCCCCCTATTACAAGTATTCAAATATTATCGTAACAAATGACCTGACAAACGATTTAGCATCACTTTATTTTAATCCTCTCAATCCAGTTGATCCTAATAATTCACCGGGGGCTACTCAAGCTGGTAGTTTTCCTATTCCTGCCTCACAGCCTTCTTCTTTTAGTCAAAATCGATACGTAAATAATATTGGATTAAAAGGGGACTATTTTGTTCATTCGGGTGAAAGGCATTTTTTAAAAACTGGGTTTCAAATTCAAGCGTCTCGAGCAGATGGCGTTGCTTCGCTTCAGCAAAATTTGGGAACTTCTCCCAGCATGAGTGCTGACCCTACAGTGGGATACTCAGAAAGTCTTTATATTCAGGATGATTTTACTATTTTTAAACCGCTTGTTTTGAATGCTGGGCTCCGTTTTGATGCGACACAATTTGTTTTTGCAGGTTTGAGTCCAAGCGATTCGCTGCTTCAGCCTCGAGTAGGTTTGAATTATATGGCTACAGAGACTACTCGATTTCATGTTTTTTATGGGAAGCTTTTTCAAGCTGCGCCTGTTGAAAATCTGCGAGTGATTTCTCAGACCGGGGGTGTTCTGGTTGCTTATAATATAAAAGCTGAGAAGGATGACTATTATGAAGCAGGAGTTGCTCAGCAGATTTTTGATCAGCAAGTACTATCCATTAATGCCTATTATCGAAATGCTGTCGATGTAATCGATGAACATCAATTATTGAGAACTGCCATTGCTCAACCTTTTAATTTTGCAAAGGGCTATGGCTATGGATTAGAGTTTTCTATTCAAGGTAAATTATCGAGAGACTGGTCCGAGTATTTTAATTATTCTTATACAGTAGCTAAAGGGTCAAATGGATCAGGTGGAATTTTACCAAGTGGAGCTTTCAGTGGTACTATTGATCAAACCCTAGATCATGTTCAAGATCATACGGCTAATTTAGGTCTGACTTATGCGAAGAGCTCATTTCTTTGGACGGGACAAATTCTTTACGGTAGTGGCCTTCGAACAGGCCCAAGTAATACTGTGAGCTTGCCGCCTCATTTTACTTTAGATACGACTGTAGGTTATCAGTTTCGAGGACAGAGTGAATGGTCGCGATTCCGATTGTCTGCAGATATTCTGAATGTTTTGGGAAATATTTATCCAATTACCGTTGCTAACGGATTCACGGGATCTCAGTATGCTTCTGGTCGGCAGTATTTTTTGAGGATTTCGAAAGAAATTTAACTTTTTCAAATTTCAATTTCATGTTGAGTCGGTTGCCTGAATATGGGAATAACGTAGAATGGGCGCACAATGGAAGCACGCAGGAAGAATAGAAAATTCCTCTAAACGAGGAGCTTTAATTAGTAAGCTAGTCAAGGAAATTTTAGTTGCCGCGAAAGGCGGGGATCCTAATCCCGATAATAATGCTCGATTAAGGGCTGCTGTTGAGTCAGCTCGAAAAGCTTCGGTACCTCGAGAGAATATTGAAAGGGCAATTAAGAAAGGAGCTGGTCTTTTGGATGGTCAAATTCAATATGACCTTATTACCTATGAAGGGTTTGCGCCTCATAAAATTCCAGTTGTCGTGGAGTGCTTAACAGATAATAAGAATCGAGCTGCAGCTGATATTCGAGTTTTGTTTCGGAAAGGGATGTTAGGGGCAATGGGTAGCGTGAGTTGGATGTTTGATCGTTTAGGCGTAGTCGAAGCAACTATAGCTGATCAGGGTAAGGATATTGAAACAATAGCAATTGAAGCAGGGGCTCAAAATGTAGAGCCACTTGAGTCCTATGAGGTTCCAGAGGCATCTATTGGAGCTCGGTTTTTTTGTGATCCAACGGATTTAGATGGCGTGAGTAAGTATTTAGTTCAATCAGGCTGGATTTTAACACTTTCTGAGATGAGCTATATTGCAAAAAATCCCTTGGATTTGCCAGAGGACCAAAAAAAAGAAATTTCTGAATTTTTAAATGCGATTGACGAAAATGATGACGTTCATCGGGTTTATGCTGCTTTAAAGTAGATCGTAGTGAAGAGGGAGATCTTTATGAAACAAGTCGTTCTAAAAAATTCGTCAGTGATATTGGCATTCTTATTTATTTTTATGAGCCCTGGGGCGGAAGCAAAGAAAAGCAAAAAAATTGCTGGAAATATTGCAATCATTGAGACTTCTGAAGGGGATATTACTATTCATTTAGCTCAAGACCGGGCACCAAAGACAGTTGAAAACTTTGTTGGATTGGCAACGGGAAAGAAGGAGTGGGTGCATCCACAATCTGGAAAAAAAATGAAAGGGACGCCCCTTTACAGTGGAACTCTTTTTCATCGTGTGATTCCTGATTTTATGATTCAAGGAGGTGATCCAATGGGTAATGGAACGGGAGGTCCAGGATATCAGTTTGAAGACGAAGTAAAATCAACTGATGAGTTTGATCGTCCTGGTCTTCTGGCTATGGCTAATGCGGGGCCCCATACGAATGGATCTCAGTTTTTTATTACTCTGAAACCCACTCCTTGGCTGAATGGCAAGCACACTATTTTTGGAGAAGTAGTGGGAGGAATGAATGTAGTGGAAAAGATTGCAAAAGTTCCGACACAAGCCAATGATGTGCCAAGTACCGCTATTCGAATTAAAAAAATTAAAATAAAATCTTAACTTGGAAAGCAGATTATAGTCAGTTCGCGAAAAATCTCTCTTTGCTTTCAAGACTTCCCATTTTTTACTCAAACTCCTGAAAAACTGAATAAGGGGAGAGGAATCTCATGTTCAAAAAGTTTTCGTTTTGGATTGTTTTTGTCTTAGTTGCTTCGATTGGATCGATGGCTTTTATTCATTGGAATACGATACGTGAATTGCATCAGAAAACAGCTGGAATTCAGCCTTTATATCAAAGGCAGAAAGCCATTGATGCGTTATCTTTGAGCTTAGAAAGATATCGCCGTATGAGTGCTAGTTTTCGGAAATTACAGGCGTCCGAATTAACGGAAATTAAAAATCGATTGAGGCTTTCTTTTTCGAATGGAGTGAGGCGTTTGGATCAACTAGACCCGTCTTCAGAAGAAAAGGTGTTAGCTCATCAACTAGATGAGGAAATTGCTGAACTTCTGAGGGTCAGTGCTCATATTGAGCCGCAGCTTTTTAGTCAAGATGCTTATCAAAAGCTTGAAATTCAATCCCTCCATGATGAAATTCTCTCTACCCTTGCTCGTTTAGAAAAAAGCACACAGGTTAGAATTGAAGGCCTTCGGTTTGACTCTTCCAAGTCTCAGTCGAATTCCTTGGTGTTTTTACTAGCAGTGGGGGCTTTGATTCTCATTCTTGTTCTCAGTCTTATCCTTCGTAATTATTTTATTTATGTCCGGCCTTTAAAACGGTTGCATCTCTATGCATCTCAACTCCGGCAATTAAATTCTGTTCCTTCCAATGTACCTCATTTTATCGGTATTTATGGTGACATTCAGCGGGTTTTGAATCATCTGGCTTTTACCGTAGATATGCATATGAGAGATCGGCATAAGTTTATTGCAGATATTGTCGCAGATTTGAAATTACCTTTAAGCATGCTTCAATCCGGTAAGTACTTACTGGAGGACACAGCACAAAATTTAACGGTAGAACAACAAAATCAAGCGGCTGAGTCTGTTAAGAGGGGTTTAGCTATTTTTTCAGGTAGCTTAGATGATCTGAATGATATTATTGATATCAACCGGCTGGAATCTAGGCTTCAAGAAAAAACAGTGGATTTATGTGAGCTTATTACAGACGTGTCGAGAACTTTGGTGGGCGTAGATTTAGGAAAAAGAATTTCGATTTTTGTTCCTCCCATTCCCCTCTGGGTGTCTATTGATATTCGTCGCTTTGAAAGAATATTTATTCAACTTTTTTCAAAATTGCTTTCCATTCTTCCCTCGACAGGCGGTTTGAGTGTTTCAGTCTCTCAAATAGCACAAGGCTCTTTTAGGGGAGTAGAAGTCGTTATTCAAGATTCTGAACGTTCTAAGAGTGGGCGCCCTCAACCAGCTGGACCAGATCAAGATATTTTAAAGCACTGGATCAGTGAAAACGGTTTGAGTATGGCATTAGTTCATAAAGTAATTAAAGCTCATGGGGGTACAATTACCGCTGCAGGGGTTGCAGGAACCAGTGTAACGATTACCCTGCGGCTACCTCACGAAAGAGTCGTTACTCGAGGATTGATTTCGCCTCCTTCAGAGGATGGAGTATCAACAGAAATTCAAGGACTTGTGGTTCATAAGCAAAGAGTCAAAAAAAGAGTGGAGATGGGTGAGTCTTGACATGAGTCTGGGTGGATACATTGTAACGTTGTGAAGAATTCATTACAGTTAAAAAAAAGGAAGTATCACCTTGAAATTAAAATCTAAATTGGTTTATTTTTTGTCTGAAACTCATTTTTTCTCACAGAATCAATCTCTTTTGGTAGTCAATCTGGTAGGTGCCCTGACTAAGAAAAATATGCATGTATTTCAAGATTGTCAGAGGCAGATTGATCAATCCACAGCTAAATGGATTGTCATTAATTTTAAAAATGCATCTTCTGAGATGGATGCGGAATTCATTCCACTATTAGATCAACTTCGTTTGAGTATTTATAAGAAAATGGCTCAATTCAAGTTCTCAGGTTTGCATCCTCGTTTAAAAGAGTGTCTCCTTCAAATGAAATTAGCTCATCCCGATGAATTAGCGATTAATCTTGCTGATGCGCTTCAAACTTTTCCAGTTGCGCATGCTGCAGCTTAGATAGTTATTACAAAGATAATAGTAGCTGAATTCTTGTAGCATGGCCTTTGTGATGTTGTTATAACGGCTCGGAATGGAGAGATTTCGATGTCGATATTAACGATGAATATGCTGCTATTTATTTCAGTTTTAACTTTTCCTTTAGTTCAAAGTCATTTAGCGCTATCTCAGGATAAAGTAGAATTATCGAGTGGTATTGATGAGACCATTGTTGATCATTCAGTCGGGCCCTGTGAAGATTTTTATCAATTTTCGTGCGGAAAGTGGTTGGAGAAAACCGAGATTCCTTCTGACTTGCCGATGTGGGACCGAAGCTTTATGGCAATTCGAGAAAAGAATAGGGAAATTCTTAGAAAAATTTTAGAAAGATATTCTCAAGGAACATTCAAAAGTCCTAAAAATGCCTATGCTAAAAAATTAGGGAGTTTTTATGGGGCTTGCATGGATGAAAAAGGAATTGAAAAAAATTCTCTTTCTGAATTAAGTGAACAGCTCAAGCTTATAGATCATTTGGAGTTATTAGATTTCAAAAAATCTTTTCCAGTCTTATTGGCACAGCTTCATTTAAAGGGGATCAACGTATTTTTCGATTTGGGG
>CAIYTD010000094.1 GCA_903928955.1 Oligoflexia bacterium
CGCCCTGACTCTAAAAAAAAGGTTTCTGCTTGCTGAGGCCCTAACAATCGATTCTTTGCCTGTCCCATTTCAAATAGAATAGTATTAGGATCAAATTTGCGATCATCCAGTTTAATATTCCTTAAAACCTGCCTCAATACGTCTGTTTGATCATTCTGATCCAAAATTGTAAAATTATTCTGAAATCCAAGACGATCGGAATGGGCACGCAAAAGCCTGGCACATAAACTATGAAAGGTAGTAATTGTTAAACCGCGGGTAGCTTTTCGTCCAACGCTTTCTGAAACAAGCCGAGTAACTCTCTCCTTGAGTTCCTTGGCCGCTTTATTCGTAAAGGAAAGTCCCAGAATAGCTGTAGAAGGAAGATGTCTTTCTGAAATCAAATGAGCAATGCGATAAGCCATAGTACTCGTTTTACCACTGCCTGCTCCTGCCAGGATCAAGAGAGGACCAGAAGGATGAAGAACCGCATCCCGTTGGCGCGGATTCAATCGAGATAAATTGAGCGTCATCATTTAATAGCTCGCTTTATTTTTAAAGAAAACTCCAGTTACAATGAGTACATACAAAAGCTGCACAGCAACAAAACCCATGACCCAAGGAGTTCCTCCGGTTGCAAACCCGTAAGAATGTAAGCCTACACCAAGAATAAAATTGACTCCATACCAAGCCATAACAACAGACATAAAGCTCACTGCAGACCAAGCAGCAAAACCAAACTGACCTACCCAATTCGTATAGCGGCCATGTAAAATCACCAGGTAACAAAGCAAAGTGATGAGTGCCCAGACTTCTTTAGGATCCCATCCCCAGAATCGCCCCCAGGAATAATCAGCCCATATTCCACCTAAAATGGTACCCGCAGCAATCAGAACAACACCAAATTGCATGGCTCGATAGGTCAACTGATTGAGAGTCAACACTTTTTCGGAATTCGGTTTTCTCAAAAACTGGAAAAGAGTAATATTTGCGAGCCCCATCGTCAAAGCAAACGCAGCATAGCCTAAAGTAATGGTTAAAACATGAATCGTTAACCAATAGTTACTTCGCAATACGGGCACTAAAGGATGAATAGAGGGATCTAAAACTGCTGGTGCTACATCACCCACGATTAAACCCAGTACTGCCAAAAATGTAGCAACTACGAAAATAATTCCTTGCCGGTGAATGAAGTAAAGAATATTTGCAAAAATCATAATTCCCAAACTCACCCAAACAACAGACTCGTACATATTCGTCACAGGCGGACGACCGGCAACAAAACAGCGTAGCCCAAATCCCAAAATATGCGCTGACATCGCAAGAAAAGTAAATCCCAATGCAAATTGAGTCACTCGCGCCTGGAGCCGAGCAGAACGCTTCTTCCAGGAAGCGAAAATCCAAATAAAACCTGCAATCAGATAGGTCACCCAGGCAAAACCAAAAGGCCTCAGATAATTATAAAGAGTCTCTGCGGCGACTCTGTTTTTACTCTCCTCTCGATAAAAAGGGATTTCTCCTTCAATTGCCGCACGAAACAAAAAACCAGACCTTTGAAAAGCCTGTTGGTCTGCGCTCTGATAAGACTTCAACATTTCTACAAATTGACTTCGAATCAGCTGTCCTTCAGGGTCACCATCTACCAAACTCAACCAAGTTTGAGGGGCTGGTTTAGGAATTAAAAGCCACCCTTGTCCCGATACAAGACTGTGAAACAAGCTGACGCGATCAAAAACTGCCTTCAGCTCTTGGTCTCTCGGAAGAGACCGCGGCGCACCCGGAGGTTGAGATCCCTTCAGTTCGCCTGCTGCTCGCTCGGCATATTGAACGACAATGGGATTTTTCAAAAGTTCTTCGGGAGAATAAAAAACACGCTTTTTATCCAAACCTAGCTGCCTGCGTACATCCTCTCTTCCTACTTGAATGAACGGTTGAGAATTCCAAAACTGAGGAGCTGCTATCCAGGACAAAATAAGATCTACTGCATTCCATCCGTGATAACTCCTCGAACCAAAAGTAAACAAGACCACTTCTCGAGCAAACGAATCTAATGGCTTAATTCGGCCTCCCGCTTGTACAGGGGTCAAACCGATGGAATAAAAAGACCACTCTTTTTGAACGACTTCAGAAGGGCTATCTAATGCCCAAACAAAATCAGACTGACTAGAAGTCAGAATAAAAAAAAGAATAAAAAAAATTCTGATCATACCAGACGTCATGACGAAGCCTCCGAAACAGTTGAGGAGTAAGAAGAAAGTGGAATGCGTTTTTTTCTAGAAGTCCAAGATCGCTTATACTTGACTCCAAAAAGTAAAATAGATCCTAAGACTATCAAAAAGGATCCTAAATATTTACATTCACGACCAGGATCTTGATTCACTGCAAAAATCGATGTAACAGGGCGTGGATCTCCCTCTTCATAGCTCGCCTGATAAATGGTATAAACCCCCATCTCTAAAGGCTCATTCATACTAATCGTAACGTCTTTTTGGCCTTTTCCATCCCAGACAGTCACACGTGATGCATAAGAAGCAGGACTCAACGTCCCCTGATCATGCTCTACAGTAAATCGGTCTAAACGGATACCAAAAGGAAGGACAATTCTCTTAGGAAAATAACCCACATCCACATCGCGGCCAGCAATATGAAGAGAAGCTCGATCCCCTAGTCCCAACCACAATTCAACGCCGTCTGGCCCCACTAGATGGATAGCAGACGTGGGCGCTTGACTTCCATATTGTACTCGGGCTGATTGATAGTGAGTAGAAGCCATTGCATGAGGAATCCACTCTTCCAAAGTCAAAGTCACATTCCCTTTCCAACCCGGATGAATCACATATCCTGCGATTTGATTTTTCTGAATTCTTCCACGGACCTTCTTACCTTCCGAAGACTGTGCAATAAAAGACAAAATCCCCTTCTCAAATTGAAAAACAACGGAGGGTCGTCCTAATGGATTGGAATCTCTAGAAGCAGAATCGCCCCATGTAATTCGAGCCGGGCCGGCTTGAAACGACTTCCAATCTTCGGCACCTTCCCAAAGCCAGATTTCCTGAGAAATTCCCATAGGACCTCCCGCCATGCGGAGCCTGAGAGCGGGCAGAGACTTTTTTGAAGAAACGCTCGGTTCTAAGTTGGGAATAAAGGAAACAATCGGATCTGCATGAGAAAGGAAGCGATCCACTTGAAGATCCAATGAGAGCCCTAGTGAACGGGCTTTAAGAGCTTGAAAGGCGACTCCTGGCGGAAGCCACCGCACGGGTAGAGAGTAAGTTTGCTCTCCTTCTGAAATCACCCACGATGCTGAATCCAATTCCACCACCCGGCCGATTTCTCCTTCCGTGACTCGAAGATTGCCATCTACTCCCCATTGGTCTGTCATCCAAGAGCCAATCAGCAAAATCAGTATGCCGGCATGAGCCAATAAAAAGGGAAAGTGCTTTTTCTTCCAGGGATAACGACTCAATGCAACACAGAGGATGTTGACTCCCAAGAGAGCAAGAATGGAGTGAAACCATCCTGAACGGTAGATCCAGTATTGAGCGGTAGGGGTATCGTAAAGGGACTCTAATACAGTTGCTGTTCCCATCGAAAAGGCGAGAGAAAGAATAACTAAAACGGCGAGCTTCAACGAACTTAAGGCAAAAAATAATCGATCAAAAACACCCAAAATTCGGCGCTGAACCATCTCATCTCCTCAATCCTTTTTAGGCAATTAAAGTCGCTGCATTCCTGGCAATTCGAGTGCAATTGATTTTCCGAGATCTGGAAGAGCAAGTCCTGCTTGAACAAATGCTACTCCCGCCAAATTCAAAACCTTTTTTTGAACAAATCGTTCGCGTGCAAGAATTTCTAGAGGAACTTGAGCGCCTGCAGCTTTTTCATCGAAAATACGGTCATAAATTTTCTTACGAAAAAACCCAGCATTTCGCCCTACAGCAACTCGAGCTAATTTGCGAAGTTTTTTTGCATAAAACCAGCCCTGTCTTTGCCCTGCTCCTGTAAAATCAATCAATAAGTCGACTCTCTTCAGAGAAAGAGAACCTATCGATTTACCCATCGTATTACTAAAAAAAACCACTGAATCTGGATAAGAGCTGAGAATTTTCTGGCGAATGGCTTCCTTGTCGTACACCATTCCAGCTGCAGACAAAACGACTAATACAAACTTCACTCCCTCAATTCGATTTAAAACCGCCTGCTCTTGCTCAGCCATTTGTATTAAAGAATGCTCTGACTCCCGATCCAATTTTTGCGCTGGAATAAGCGTGGCGTTATTTTCCATAATCCTCAGATTTATCAGACTTTATCTTGAGATCAAAGAAGTTAGTAGAGATCGTACTTTAAAAGGCGACATTCAATAGGGCCATTGAACAGGACTAAACGACTCGCTGCTTTCAATCCAATCACCTTGGACAATTCCGGACTCCCTGTAAAAATATACCCTTGCCATCCCTTAAATTTCTGCTTCAGGGTATCTCCCAGATTTTTATAGAGAGGCTTTAGCTCCTCAGTCTCTCCCAGTCTCTCTCCATAAGGAGGATTCACTACAAAAACACCCGCCGAAGCAATCGGCTCACAGTTCGAAAGTTCTTTCTTTTCAATATGAACAATCCCCCGAAGTCCTGCTTTTTCGACATGTCCCAGTGCTGTATGGACCATCCTGAAATCCGTATCATAACCCACTATTTTAGGGAGGTTCTTTAAGTTTCGTACGATTCGATCCCGAGCTTCCTGTTGAAGCCTCTTCCACAATACAGGAACATGCCCTTGCCACCCCAAGAACCCATAGTAATCTCTTTGAAGGCCCGGGGCCCTTTGTGTGAGCATCCATCCTGCCTCAATCGGAAGAGTCCCCGACCCGCACATCGGATCCAAAAATGCCCCTCCATCGACAGAAGACTGAGGCCATTGAGAATGCATGAGAATCGCAGCTGCCAAATTTTCTTTCAGAGGAGCAGGTGCTCCCTCCTGGCGATAACCTCTTCGATGCAAACTCTCGCCAGAAAGATCAATACTCACCGTTGCCTGATCCTCATGGAGATAGACGTTAATCCGCAAATGAGGGCGCACAGGGTCAACCGAAGGACGGGACCCCTGGAGAGTCCGAAACTGATCGACTATTGCGTCTTTTACTTTAAGAGCACCAAAATGAGTATGAGTTATTTTAGAATAAGAACTTGAAAAATCGACTGCTAATGTATCCGTAGTCCTGAGATGATCCGACCAATGAATGCTTCTGACACCCCCGTAAAGACGATCAGGATCGGGAGCCGCAAATGTTTTCAGGGGAAGCAAAATACGATTTGCAATCCGGGACCAAAGACAAGCACGGTAGGCCATCTCCAATGGACCTCGAAACAGGACACCCGATCGTGATTCTTCTACAGACTCCGCCCCCATAGCACTCAGCTCTTGAGCAAGAAAGGGTTCCATTCCCTTAGCGGTAGTAGCAAAAAAATCGTAATAATCAGACATACCGGTCTTTATAACACAGAAACAACCGAAAGATTGTGCTATTTGACTCGCTGTGCTAAAAACCTACCGAACTATTGCGATAGGCATGATAAAACAAAAAAATAATAGCATCCAATTTGGATTTGTTTTCCTTTTCCTCTGCCTCAGAGATGCTGAAAGAATAGCACGTCCGGTTTTTTTTTGCAGAAGACGGAGTCTTATTTTTAAGCAGCGCCTATCAAAACGGAATGCAGACGATTTTTGAGTTTTATAGTGGATATCTTCATCTCATTCCTCGAATGATTGCTCTTCCATTATCTTACCTTACGCCAAATATTATTCCATTAAGCGTTGCTTCAGTGATCGTTATCTTAACTTCTATTGCAATTACCTCTATTTGCTTTTGTATGATTACTTCTCCAAAATTTAAGCATATTTTCCCAGATATTCAGCTCAGACGATTAGCATTAATTGCACTCTGCTTCACCCCAGGACTATTTGAGGTATTAGGTAATTTGGCCAATCTTCACTGGGTATGCTCTTTTTTTCTACTCCTTTTAGGCATAAGAGAGGAAAATGCGAAGTTATCCAAAAGCGAAATATTTTTCTCCTTTCTTTGTGTTTTTACCTCCGGAGAGTCGATCGCTCTTTTTCCTATTTTTTTGATTCGAGCACTTCAGAAAAACAAAATTGAGCCCAATCGATTGAGCTGTGATCTACTGATTCTCATCTTTATTATTTTTGCGGGAATCGCGAATTGCACAAGTTCGATTTCAACAGAAGGTCTCCGTACTTTACCCAGTTTAAGTGAAATTCTGTCTTCATTTACATTAGGAATCGGAAACTGGATTTTTCTAGTTCCTATATTTAGCTTTAAATTAACTAGCAATATTGGGAAATATGTTCCTTATTTTTTCTCGCTATTTTTTCTATTTATTTTATCGACATCTACTTTTAAATTGATCAAAAATAAAATTCATAGAATGTCATTTTTTTTATTACTCGTTTACATTCTGTCCATTCTTTCTCTCATGATTCTGGTACGCGGAAATGGGGCAGTGACTTTTTTTGCAAAAAAATCCATCTACCCATGGCCCGACGTAGGGAGATACGCTTTTATCTTAGGCCCAAGTGGCATTCTTTTTTGGTCCATTTTTTTAGCAAATGAGCAAAGAAAAATTAAAAATACCAGACTGCTCACCAGCTTCCTCTGCCTCTATTGCATCCATGGCTTATTCAATGATTTCTGGATCCATCGCTACGACGAAACGGAAATCAATTGGCAACAACTAGATTCTGAAATTTCGAAACAGATGACTTCAAACCCCCTAAAAAAAGTCTATATCCCATGTGCTCCAGCAGGTTGGGGATTTTGGATTTAATGTAAAAAATATTGCTAGAAAATCAGTGTTGCTTTATATTTCCAACCAATAACTTTTAGCTTTTCAGAGGGGCTTATTCCTATGATACAAAAAACTTCATTTTTAACATTCCTATTCTTCTGCACTTTCCTTCTTTTCCACTCTATTCCAGGAAAAGCAGAAACAAATCCTCAAGAAGTTGAGAACACTATTCGTGAAACGTCTAAACTGGAAAAGAACGAAAAAAAGAAGATAGAATTAAAACAATTAGAGTCTGATCGACAACTGAGTGAACAATTCAGAAAGAATCGAAAATGTCTCACTTTAGACTGCCATGAACAAGAGAACCTGCCGCCTGATCCGAGTACAGAATTTAAAAAATAGAATGGATTCCCATCCAGCTTTTTAAATACCGTCCTTCTGGAAATTCCATCATCATCGGATGATCAGGAGAGGCTGCACCCCGCCCTATCCATTGGACAACTGCAGCATTTCGACGAGCGGATTTGGCAAGAATCTGAGTAAAAGCATCTTCATCAAGCAACGCAGAGCAAGAACAGCAAACTACGCCCCCTCCCGGCTTTAAAATGCGAAAAACTTGAGTATTGAGCTGAAGGTAAGCGTGACTTCCTTGTGGAATATCTTTCCGACTCGGAATGAATGCAGGGGGATCTGAAATAATTAAATCAAAACTTTGATCTGGTAGCTGCCCTAAATCCTTTAAAACATTCGCTTGTAGAAGTTCACACGAGGCTCCTTGAGCTTCTACATTTTTTTTTGCTCGGTCCAACGCCACCTGGGAAGTGTCCACAGCCAGAACCGAAACGGAAAAGCCTCGTTGTTTAAAAAATTGAGCCAGCTGAGCTCCCCACTGACCAACATAACAACAGAGATCCAGTATCCGAATTTGTGAAGTAAAATTCAATTTTTCAAATCGCATCGCTGCTAACTGGATATTGGCAAACTGATCTAGAAAAAAACCCGTTTTTTGACCTTGAAGCAAATCCACATGAAACAGAATCGATTGAGAACCCATCGCTCTGACTCGAATTTGAGCAGCAGAGAGATCCAAATGCGGAATAGAACGCAAAACTACAGGCACATCTTCGGTAAGACCCTCTAATTTTCGAACAGAAGGATCATTTCTGAGAACCACAGCCGTCTTTGCCCAAGTTCCTGCTTCCTGCGCTTTTTTAACATAAGATTCTAAAATTTCTAAACCTTGAAGCATCAGACGATTGGCGCCTGCAGAATGCGCCTGAATCACAAAAACCTGGCCATCACCCACAGCAAAACGATCGATGACCAGCCCTGGAAGCTGATCGACCTCACCAAAACAAAGTCGATAGCTGAATCCTTCAAAACCGCTGAGTATTCTCAACTGACGGGAATGCAAAAGAGTTTGAACAACGCTTTCAACCGAATCGGGACGAATCATTTGTTCATCCCGACTCAAAGCTCTAAAGGAAATCAGAGATTTTGGATTTCCAAATCCTCGAGCTAAAAACTTTCCACCCGAATCTCGAAGTTCGACTAAAGCACCCGGGTCCACCCCTTTGGGACTGTCAAAGAGTTCATTCGAATAAACCCACGGATGACCCGCACGAAAGCGCCGATCCATACCTCGGCGTAAACGCCAAATGGGCAAACTACCTGTCTTAAATGAATGCATAGATCTTAGCCTTATCTTATCTTCCTAAATGCGGTAAAGAAAGAAGATGACACCCTGCCTCAATTGGAGAGAACTGGAACTTCTTGTCCAAAAAATAAAGCCTGAAGTAGAAGGACTTTTTGTCGATCGAATCATAGTCCCCGAACGCCCACTCTTTCCAGATCAATATCTCAAAGGCGAATGGATCATTCGACTCACAGGAAGAAAACAAGAAGGAGCTATTCTTTTTAGTATACGTCCGAGACACCCTTACCTGGGGTGGTTAGGCTCTAAAGGCCCAAAAGCATCCATCCCAGCAACTCGATCTCCCTTTGACTTGAGCCTCTCCAAATATCTTAGAGGAGCCAAACTTCTAGAATGTACCACCCTCCCTCAAGAAAGAGTTGCTATCTTATGGTTCTCAGAAGAAGGGCAAGCCCATCAAAAATTGGGTCTCATCCTCGTATTTATTCCAGCTGCTCCAGAAGCTTTCTTAGTCACTGCAAATAAAAATTCTGAGAATCAGGAGTGGAAGATCCTCTGCCGCAGCCGTACTATTCGGGATGAGAGCAAAATTCAAAAAACCTATACCCTTCCCAATGGATGGAATGCGCCCGTCCAACCCCCTATCCGATCAGAGCTCACCTCAGACTCAGTGAGTATCTATCGCATTCTCGAACAAGAGCTCAAACTCGAAGCCTTTGAAAAACGGGTTCAAGAGGCTCAAAAAATTCTCAGACAAAATAAAAAACAAGCTCAAGAAAGAATGCGCCAAAGTACAACCGCAGTATTGGAAGGACAGCGAGAAGAAGATTGGCAAAGACTGGGAGATTTACTCAAGTCATCCCTCCACCATTCTCCTCCGCTCGAAGGCTCCGTCAGATACGTCACCGACTTCTCGATGGAAGATGGAAGTGAACAAAAGATTGCAATCCCTTGCAACCCCCAATTTACTTTAAAGCAGCAAGTTGAAAAATTTTACCAAAACGCACGCAGAAAACAGAGAAGAATCCAAGAAGCACAAACGCGGCTAGATCAATTTAAAGAAGCCTTTCTCAAATTTGAAAAAATGCTACTCGAAACACCCGTTCCATTAGACTGGGAATGGCTGAAAAAGATAGAAACCCTCGCCGGAACGGTACCCGTTTCAGGCTTTCTCTCCTCCTCAGAAAAGCTATCGGAGAAAAAGAGCCAAAAAAATCGAACTGCGTGGTTAGGAAAAACTTTTACCTCACGCGATGGACTCCTCCTCTGGGTAGGCCGAAGTAAAGATGAAAATCTGGAACTGACTTTTAAACAGGCCCGAGGCAACGATATCTGGATGCATGTTCGGGGAAAACCGGGAGCTCATTTGGTCATTCCACTCCGAACAGGAAAATCTGCTCCGCTAGAAACCTTACTCGATGCTGCCCACCTCACCCTTTATTACAGCGGAGGAGAAAAATGGGGGAAAACAGAAGTAGACTATACTTTTAAAAAATATGTTAAACGCATTAAGGACTCCACTGAAGCCTCTTATACACATAATAAAACACTCTTAATAGAAACAGACATTCAAAGAATGAAAAGACTTTTAGACCAACATCCCGGCTAAATAAAAAAAAACTTAAGTTCGAGTTTGAATCAATCGAAAAGAAAAGATGAGCCTCAGGATATGCATCTTTTCTCTGATTTTTTTCCTTTTTGGGAATCAGGCTGAAGCAAAATGGCCTTTCTGCTTAAAATGTTTTGGCGTTGCTCCTGAAACTCAATCACCAACATTAACCCAACCGGCATGCTTACCTCCCAGTCAACCAGCCTTTCCTGAACTCACAAAGATTGTTGCTCCTCTATTAGTGGAACCCAATAACCCACTCTTAAAATGCTCACCTCAGAGAACTCCCCAAAATTCAGATCCTATTGAAAAGGAACTTCTTGAATTTCTAAAAAACGAAAAAGACAGAAATAGTGAATTCTTTGAAGATTTCGTAAAATTTACTAAGTCTATTCGGCATTTAGGTTGGAAGTGCACGAACGAAGAAGTTTATACGCTATTATCGCAAGTCAAATCACTTAAATCGAGCTTAATAGAAAGAGCCAAGAAAGAAAATAAAACGATTTACCAGGATTTAGAACTCAGTTCGCAATACCCAAGTAAAGCGGAATTATTTGTAAAACCAAACGGAGAAATCATTATTAGTTATAAAAATAACCCTTTAGGGGAAGGAAGCTATAAAAAAGCAGAAACTAGAATTAAAATCTCAGGATCAGAAGAAAGAATAAATAAAGCGCATCTCGTTGTAGCTTTAACAGACAAAAATGATACGGGGAAATCTGCGATTGAAACAGAATTAAAAATCTACACAACAATTAAAAAATTTAAAGAACTCTCTGGGAATAAAGCTCTAGAGGGATTGGCAGAGGCTGAATTACTTGAACTGAACGAGAACAAAAAAGCTTTAATCCAAAAAAAATA
>CAIYTD010000095.1 GCA_903928955.1 Oligoflexia bacterium
GGATTCTACTGAGCCCTGAAGATTCTATAGTCTTATTTAAATTTCTGTATTTTACAAATTTCTTAAGAGTATCTTCCACTACGGTCCGAGTTAAACCTCCTACCTGATCTCTGACACTCACTCCAATCAAGGAATCAGTCACAGCAAACTTAACTTCAATTCGCTCTCTTTCTGTTAAAGGAAGATTCGCTTTTATGGATATATTTTTTTTTATTCTAGACCCAAAAGACCTTACTGAATGAGCAAAAAGAGCATTTAAAATGAATTCATCCACTGATTCAGATACCAAATTAGTAAGGCGGCTAATGACTCCTCGTTTTCCGAGTACAAGCTGTACGGCTTCCACTGCAATAGTCTTATGAGCAACATCCTCTATTAATATAGTTTGAATTTCAGTTCCTGGAGGAAAATATTGAGAAAAATCACTTGATTTTTTTTCAACTGAACCTAAAATAATTTTTGAATAAATATCCATTGAAAATGGATCATATTTTCTAAAAAGATGATTTTTAAAATTATTAAATCGAGCGAAGTAAAAATCACTAGGACGATGATCACTCAAAGCAAAGACATTATTCGGATTAGCAAGTTTATTGAGTATGTCATCTACTTGTTTTCTTAAAACGAAATTTTCCATATCCAAAATTACTGGACAGTTTCTATCAGACATTAATATTTTTCTGAGATGCACAGCTGTTAGTGCACGCTCTATTTTTAAATGGGTTATGGAAGAAAGTTGCTCAACCCACTTAATGTCATCAGATCGCTCAGAAATTAATAATATTTTGTCACTCACTATCTCATTAAGATAAAAGGAATAAAAGATGATAGCAACTATAAACCTAAACTCAGGATTTTAAGTCGCTTAATTCTATCTCTTAATTCAGCAGCTTTTTCAAACTGCATAGATTTAGCGGCATTTTTCATTTCTTGATCCATTTTAGCAATGGATTGAGAAAGGTCTTGAAGCGAAGTAAAAAACTCACCTGCCATCATTCGAGCTTCTTCGGTAGGGTCTCCTACGGCATTATTGGGAGACTCGGCAGCACTCCACAGGCTTTTGCCGTGACCGGATCCTGCGCCCGTTCTCAAGACTTTTTTTGCGAGTTGTGCCTTGTCGGTTAAGCGAATCAATTTTTCAGGTTGACTTTCCTCCTCTCTTGGGGAAGTCATCGGAGCAGGAATCGATTTTTGGATTGTTTTTGGAATAATTCCATGTTTTTCGTTAAAAACATTCTGAAGAGTTCTACGACGAGAAGTCTCATCGAGGGCTTTACGCATGCTCTCGGTGATACGGTCTGCATAGAGAATCACCGTTCCGTCAGAATTTCTTGCTGCACGACCAATCGTTTGAATCAAAGACCTAAAACTTCTCAGAAAACCTTCTTTATCGGCATCTAAAATTCCGACTAAGGAGACTTCAGGAAGGTCTAAGCCTTCTCTTAATAAATTAATGCCCACTAGGACATCAAAAATACCTAATCTTAAGTCCCTTAAAATTTCTATTCTTTCTAATGTATCAATATCAGAATGTAAATATTTTACCCGTACACCTTGCCCTTGATAGTAGCGGCTCAAATCCTCGGCAAGTTTCTTAGTCAGAGTAGTGACTAAAACGCGCTCTTTTCGTTCAACCCGTTTTCGGATCTCAATCAATAGATCATCCACCTGCTTCGAAGCAGGCCTTACTTCTACGAGGGGATCTAATAACCCAGTCGGTCGAATTACTTGCTCCACTACCTCGCCTTGGGTTACCCGTAGTTCATAATCCCCTGGGGTAGCAGAAACATAAATCACTTGAGATAAGGAATTTTCCCATTCTTCAAAATTTAAAGGACGATTATCTAGTGCGGAGGGAAGTCTAAATCCGTGCTCCACTAAAGTCATTTTTCTAGCTCGATCGCCCCTAAACATTCCTCCAATTTGGGGTACACTGACGTGACTCTCATCTACAATGAGCAGCCAGTCTTTTGGAAAGTATTCTAATAAAGTCGGAGGGGCTGCCCCAAGAGGCCTTCCAGTCATGTGCCGAGAGTAGTTTTCTACTCCTTGACAGTACCCCAGCTCTTCCATCATTTCGAGATCAAACAAGGTGCGCTGTGACAGCCTATGGGCTTCTGCAATCTTGCCGAGAGAGTTTAATTCTTGAAGCCGCTCCCTAAGTTCTACCCGAATCGTCTCGATAGCTCTTTTACGGTTTTCTCCGGTCGTCACATAATGACTTCCAGGATATATAGTGACTCTAGGCAATTTCTGCAGGCGCACTCCACGAAGTGGATCTATTTCAGAAATATTTTCAATTTCATCTCCAAAAAACTCTACTCGAATTGCTCTTTCTTCTTCATAAGCGGGGAAAATTTCTACAGTATCTCCACGCACTCTAAAAGTACCACGATGAAAATCAATATCATTGCGCTTATATTGAATTTCTATGAGCTTTTTAAGAATATCTTGTCTTTTTGCTTCTCTTCCCACCTCAAGATAAAGTAGCATTCCCTCATAGGCTTCTGGAGAACCTAATCCATAAATACAGGAAATAGATGCAACAATAATGACGTCATTTCTTTCTAGAAGCGAGCGGGTAGCTGAGTGGCGTAGTTTGTCAATTTCATCATTAATCTGAGAATCTTTTTCAATATATGTGTCAGTCGATGGGACGTAGGCTTCTGGTTGATAGTAGTCGTAGTAGCTCACAAAATATTCAACGGCATTATTTGGAAAAAATTCTCTAAACTCTGAAAAAAGTTGAGCAGCTAAGGTCTTATTATGACTTAAAACAAGTGTGGTTTTACCTGTTTGAGCGATAACGTTTGCAATACTAAATGTTTTGCCCGAGCCAGTCACTCCCAGTAAAACTTGAGATTTCTTTCCTTCGTCAATCCCATGAACGAGTTTCTCAATTGCTTGAGGTTGATCGCCTGTGGGCTGAAAAGGTGTTCGGAGTTCGAATTTGCGTTGAGAAAAAATTGACATGCATTCCTATTTAGCTTGAACTTTTCTTTTATGACAGTCGATTCAGCGGTACTCTTGTATAACATGAATTGTGTATCCTGTGAGGAATTTATTTTATGCTAACTCATTCCATTCAATTGCAAAATCCAATTATTCTCATTCATGGACTAGGTGCAAAAAGTACGTATGGTCCCTTTGAATATTTCTATGGACTCTCCAAACTTTTAAAAAGCTCAGGAAATCGAATCCTTATTGCTAATCTAACAGCATGGCAGACGATTGAACACAGGGCACAACAGTTGAAAACTCAAATTGAAAATGCGTTTCCTGAAGGTCGAGTTAATTTGCTAGGGCACAGCATGGGAGGGCTGGATGCGCGCTATATGATCTCTCAGTTAGGAATGGCTCATCGTGTTGCGAGTTTGACTACAATGGGTACCCCTCATCGTGGAACAACAGCGGGTGATCTTGCTTTAGGAATTTTACCGCATTCTATTTTTTCTGCAGCGGATCGTTTCTTGCGGCATTTAGATTCGAGCAGCTTAGCGCTTAAACAAATTACGCGGCAATATTGCGAAGGTGAGTTTGCAACTCTCGCAGTGAATCAGCCTGGAGTAGCGTATTTCAGTGCTACGACAGCAATAGCCAATCCCGCCATTAGGAACTCACTCCCTATTTTTTGGCTTTCCCATCGGATTTTGTCAAAAATAGAGGGAGATAATGATGGATTTGTTTCTGTAGAATCTGCTCAATGGGGAGAGCATATTTGTACTTTTGCAGGAGATCATTATGCTCAAATTGGACAATTTTTGGGTCGCGCGAGAGGAATGGATTATATTAAATTCTATCACCAAATTTTTGAAAAACTGAAAAAAGAAGGCATGTAGCGGATATAACAGCCCGAAATCTGGAACTTACATATTAAGGACGAGCTTGATTAACAGAATAATATCCCAAATGTTTTCGCGCTTCAAAAAAGTCACAGGTCTTCATGTCTTGGGTCACTTTTCCTCTTTCTAGGTATAATACTCGATCAGCTACTTCACGAATAAACGCCATTTCATGAGTTACAATCACCATAGTGATCCCGGTAGAAGCAAGGTCTTGGATCACTTTGAGAACTTCTTGTACCATTTCTGGATCCAAAGCCGAAGTAGGCTCATCAAATAAAATAACTTCTGGGTCCATCATTAAAGTACGAGCAATAGCCACTCTCTGCTTTTCTCCTCCGGATAGAATAGAAGGAAATCCGTTGATTTTATGTCCTAGTCCCACTCTTTTCAATAATGCGAATGCCTTCTCCAATGCAGCTTCTTGAGAAATTTTCTTCACTTTAGTCGGAGCATAGAGCAAATTTTGAAGAACTGTCATATGAGGAAAAAGATGAAAATTTTGGAACACCATTCCTACTTTTGATCTTGCAACGTGCCCATAAGGCCCTTGTAGACAGTGGCCATCTATGGAAATGATTCCATCAGAAAGCACTTCCAGTTGATTCACGCACCTCAAAAGGGTGGATTTCCCACTCCCAGATGATCCTAATATGCCTACAATTTCTCCACGTGGAATTTTTAAGTCTACACCATTTAGAATA
>CAIYTD010000096.1 GCA_903928955.1 Oligoflexia bacterium
CATAACTGTAGGACTCCAACCCCAAGGTTGAATTCCTCCGATTTTAGGCGCTCGAACCGCTGCAGAAAAGGTCTGATTCTTTATTTCAATCCATTCTGGAGTTTCAAATCCGGCATTTTGGAGGGATTCGATCCAGTTTGTTGAAGGGCGTTCTTGAACGAGGACACAGTCTTTACTGTTGCAGAGAAAAGCTGGAATCGCTTCGAGGTCGAGAGATTTTTTTTTTGCTCCTTTTCCAGGAGTGAAGCCTGGTATTTCGCGTAGAATTTCCTGGTCACAAAGCGGATTATAGAACCACAAAACAGGAGTCCGACCTTTTGAGCCTGAGTAGAGTCGAAGCTCTCGGATAAAAGTTTTCGAAAATCCTGCTTCTCTTCGGGCCTTTTCGCAAAATTCAAAGCCCTTTGCCCGTTGAGGAGTCATCGGAAAGGGAAGGAGTCTGAGGTATGCTTCCCAGTCGGTTTCTTTGGCGGAGCCCCGCCACTGGTTAAACCAGTGTAAACCATGTTTCACATGGCGGATTTCTTCTTGAAAAACCTGGTCGAGTAAGTTTGCAGTCGTTTGGTCCCCTGCTTGCTCGATGGCAGTTTTAAAAAAGAGTGCAAAATCGAGATTGGCTTGCTCAAAGGTGAGACTCATTTGAACCGTAAAATCCAGGGGCGAGGCCATTTCCTTCATGCTATTCCAAAAATAGTGGTTTACCGGGAGATCACCGAACTCAATGCCAAAATCTTGCATTCGCTCTAGATAGAGCCTGAAATGATTTTGTTCTTCGTGAATGATGTTGACGATTCCTTGCCTAAAGGCAGAAGGAGCTTTTGGAAATTTCAAGAGCACTAAAGCCATGAGCTCCAGCGCGAGTAATTCGTGGTTTGCAAAAAAATGAAGTACCTTGCCGCGCTCTGTCGGTTCGTTGAGCCGATAAAGAGACGGAAAATCTGTTTTTCCTTGGGTCAGACGAGGTGGGCGTCCGGGAAGAAGGGGAGCTTCGATAGAGCTATAGGAAGGCGAGGGGGGTTCGAAAGAGATGAGGCGTCCATCGATCAGTTTTTCGTCTAGGCTGGTTCCAAAGAGGATCAGACGAGCAAATTCTTCTAAATGCATGGTTGGAATGAGTGATAACATATTTTTTAACATCTTTCTGGCGATGTTTCTAGCCTCTATTTGACGGGCGAAGGGGGGTATGACAGGCTCAATCTCATGAGTCGGTATTTTTTAGTTTTAGATAGCAAAAACAGACAAGTCTTTAAAAAGAAGCTCGATCAGAGGGATCAGGATGAAAATCTCCTCCGAGAATTCAAGAAATTGGATTACTCCTGTTACATTTTAGAGGGGAATTCCTTTGCTTCTGCCTTGAGTGAGCAAAAGTTGAGCATTGCAGACGATCATGCGTTTTATTTTAAGAGGCAACTGAAAGAAGATCTTTATTTTACAGATAAGCGGATCAAAGAATTTTTAGGCGAACCGGATCGTATTGAAAAACTTAAGGGAACTTCTGGTAAGTTTGTTCACCTTTACTCTAAAACAAGAGTCGAAGCGGTACTGAAAAAGTCAGAATATCAAGAGCATGCCCAGGAGGTTCAATTCGGCAGGAAAAATAGAAAAGTCATTCTTCCTCAGCCTTCATTTGAAAAAAAGCCTTGGCTTGCTCCCGGAAAACGAACAGGCAATAGCCTTGAAAATTTGGCTAAAAGTCGATTGAAAGAGTTAGTTGGAAAGCTTAGAAAAGATTGGGATTTAAACGAATATAAAGAATTTTTTCCCGCAGCTCGAGAAATGAAAAGAAAGCATACCTTCTTTGTAGGCCCTACAAATAGTGGAAAAACCTATCGCGGTTTTAATGAGCTAGCATTAGGACACTCGGGTGCTTATTTAGCTCCTTTGAGGCTACTTGCTTTGGAGGGTCAGGAAGAGATCGAAAAGAGAGGGAAAGAATGCTCTCTACTCACCGGAGAGGAAATCGAAATCAAGGAGTCTGCTACTTTTGTTGCCTCAACCATTGAGATGGCAAATTTAGAAAAGCAGATTGATTGTGCATTGATTGATGAAGTTCAGCTTTTATTAGATAAAAATAGGGGTTGGGCTTGGTCTCAAGCGCTTGTGGGGATTCCTGCTCAAAGAGTGATTATGACCGGAAGTGAAGAGTGTGTTCCTACTCTCAGACGACTGATTGAAGAATACTTGGGTGAGGACCTTGAAATTGTTCCTTTGGATAGAATTGGAAAGCTCGAAGTCTTTAATAAACCTCTGTCGAGCTTATCTAAGGTGGAGGCAGGTTCTGCTATTATTGCTTTTTCTCGAAGGGGCGTTCTTGCTTTGAAAAAGGAGCTGGAAGATGGGGGAAGGAGGGTGTCTGTTCTTTACGGAAATCTGAGTCCCGGAGTGAGAAGAGAAGAAGCTAAAAGATTTCGATCAGGAGAGACTGAAATTTTAGTCGCAACAGACTGTATTGGGATGGGGCTCAATTTACCTATTAAGACCGTTGTTTTTTCAGAAACCAGTAAATTTGATGGGAGGGAAGTGAGAGAACTCTCGATTCAAGAAGTGAAGCAAATTGCAGGTAGAGCTGGGCGTTATGGTAAGTTTGAATGTGGGTACGTGGGAGTGGCTAGCAAAGAGGGTTTGAATGTGGTGAGAAATAATATTTCCGCACAGCAGGTTCCTACTTTGGAATCTTGCTTTGTCCGACCGACTCAAACCCAGCTGGAAGTTTTACGGGATCAGATTGGTGGGAATAATATTAAAAGTGCTATTTCGCTCTTCACACAGCTGAGCCAGTCGAATTCGACTATTGTCTGTTCCGATTTAGACGAAATGCTGGGAATTGCAGAGAAATTAGAAATGATTGGACCCTTGTCCGAAATGTCCTTCTCAGATAAATACTTGTTTACTTGTGCTCCGGTTTCAGCGACGGATGCAATTATGGATGTTTTTGTAGAATGGCTTGTTTCTTATTCTAAAAAAATTCCGATTATCCTTGAACAGGAACGTTATAAGGCATTTATCAGTGATGGAAGTACGAGTGAAGACAGTATTTTAAATTTTGCAGAAAATAGTGTAAAAACTCTGACTCTTTATCATTGGCTAGCTCGAAAAAAGAGAGAGTATTTTCCTAGCTTAGAACTTTGTGAGGAACTCAGAGATCAGATTAATACTTTTATTGAAAACTCTCTGAAACGGCGAGGACTCCATAGAAAGTGTCCTGAATGTTCTAGAAAAATGCCGCTTCATCACATTCACAAGTTATGTAACGAATGCCATCGTGGTAAAAAGCGACGTCGTTTTTAATGTCATTTGCGTCGATCTTTTTTCCATAAAGTAGAGAGAAGGAGTCCCAGGGCTAAAACTTGCACACAGAGAACGATTTGAACGATTCTCCACATATGTAGTGTATAACTATTTCGATTAGGATCGAAATGAAAGCAAAAGAGTAAAACTCTGTCCATCACAGTACCAATTTTACCGCTTGCAGCTTCCAGTAGGGAGAGTTTTAGGTTTTTAGAGGGAAAAGAAACTCCATAGAGGTAACGAGAAATTTTTCCTTCGGGAGTGAGAATAAAAAGATTTGCACCATGGATGTATTGTTTTTCCTTTGCATCATAACGGTATTTAAAACCTACTTGAGATGCAAGAGATAGAATTTGATTTTCTTCTCCCGTTAAAAAGTGCCACCCTTTCTCACCATCGGGTCGATGGTAAATTTTGAGATAATTGGCTTTCTTTTGAGATGCTAACGCAGGAGTTTCCTGAGGATTGATGCTGATTGCTACTAATTCAAATTCATTGCCCGTTGTCCAATCGAGCTTACGGAGTGCTTCCTGAAGGCCATTGAGGAGGAGATTGCATAAATTGGGACACTGGTAATAAACGAGAGCTAAAATCACCGGTCTATTTTTTTTAAAGTAAGTTCCTAATACGACTTTTTCGCCTTGATCATCTGTAAAAGAAAAGTCCTGAATAGTGACCTGAGCTCCTAAATGTTCTGTAACTCCAATTCCTTCTAGTTCTTTTGGTTTTTCGCTCGCAAAGCTGATGCTTGTGAAACAAAAAATAGA
>CAIYTD010000097.1 GCA_903928955.1 Oligoflexia bacterium
ATCAATGATTAACCCTCTGCAAACCATTTTTGGATTAAACTCAAGAGATTGTACTGGCCACCCTTCTCGCATGAGTTGTTCTTTTAAATAGTCGTATGTGCGTTGCTCCCATTCTTCTTCAAAGTAGTGAATTAATGTATAATCCATATCGTATCCAATAGCCCGAATCGAGCGCATATTGAGTGTACGATTGCAAAAAACTTTGCGACTTGAAGAGTGATCTAAATCTTTCTTTTCTAAATGCATCATCCTTCATCTATACCACTAAAGCTCGTGGAGGGACTCGTAAGACATCGAGGGCGTTAAAACCTAAAGTGCAGACCCAAAGAAGCGAGAATCGAAGGAGACAAAGCGATCATGCTACGTTGATTCCGGGAAGCTTGCCCCTTTAGGGGCGGGTAGTTCACTCTCCCCCATCCCTATTTTGGGATTTGACACGAAAGACTAACAGAGTTCACCTCAACTCAAAATGGACTCTCCGCAAAAGAAGTCTGCGTGCTAAAATCTGTGGGCCTGCGAAATAGGAGCTGAGCGAGCTCTAGAATCCGTAATCTCCCGTTGAGATCATATCATTTCCTGAAATTTTTGCATTTCCACCAACATAGGCATCACCATAGACCTTAGCATCTTGATAGACATGAGTATTTCCAAAGAGGCGAGCACTTCCAAAGATCTGAGCATTTCCATAAACCTTAACACTTCCATAGACACGAGCAGTTCCAATCACCTGGGCATTTTCAAAGATATGAGCATCTCCAAATACCCACGCAGTTCCAGAAATTTGCGCATTTCCATCAATCCGGGTATTTCCAGCGACATGAGCAGTTTCACAAATACTTGTATGTAATCCGATGAAAGGTTTATTGCGCTTTAAACCGTTGATAATTACTGACTCAACAGTTGCTGTTTCTGCAACAAAACCGCCGTGACTGTCATTGGAATTTGTTGTGCATCTTCCTGGAGCAGGATGACAGGGTGGATTTGCAAGATCTGCAATGCACCCATTATCAGTTGCATGAATCGGGTTGATAAATAAAAACGAGAATATGATAAAATTAAATGAGCTTAAAATCATAAAACAGGTCCTGAATGAAATGAATCATTGGTGAGTTCTTAATGGAATGAGCAGAATTCATTTATTTAGAGATGCCCAAATAACATACCCACGCTCTTCCCTTCAATTCAAAATTGACTTTCCACATAATAAGCCGAACATGCTATAACCCCACCCATGATCCAAATCATGTGGTCCATCGTAGGCTGTGCCATCGCTATTGCATCTCTCGTGATTGCGACCTTCATCCCCTGCCAAGGATGCGGAGCATTGAACCGCAGAGGTGAGAGTTCTTGCGGGTCCTGTTCATCGGTGATGACGGATTAGACGACTATTTAAGTTTGACGCTCTAGTGGCTGTTGATATGCTCAACGATCGAGTTGTTCCCTGGTTTAATGAAGAAGGAGTTCCATTATTAAGAGTACTTACAGACCGAGGTAGTGAGTATTGTGGGAATCGGGAACATCATGAGTAATATGTTAATGATTTATTCTACTACAATAGAATTTTTAAATAGTCAATAAAGTCTGCTGAGGCAAAATTCTACGGCCTACCCTGGGAGAAAGTTCCTCGGGAAAATTTAATTTAATTTGGTTTGATTTGGGGCACTTAAACTAAAGCAGATAAATAGGAAGCAGCGTTGACTACTCTGCAATTACCTTTTGTTTTGTTGTATCCTTCTTTATCTATCAATTGAATTTGAGGAATACCCCCAAGAGCTACACCCAGACGTAATAAGGAGTCAGAAGGTATCGTGTCACTTCTTTTACATTCAAACAAGACTAACGGCTTATTATTATTTGTGATTACGAAGTCTACTTCTCTTTTCTCAAGATCACGCCAATACTTTAACTCAAACTGCCCATAACCGACATCATTCCAAGCATCTATGCTTTTTAGAAGATGACTTGCAACCATGTTTTCAAACTGAGCGCCTGAGTCTTCTAATTGGGACCAATCCCACAAATAAAGTTTTTGTTCTTTCTTTAGGCTTCGACCTATTTTCCGTGAATAGGGTGAAATTCTAAAACAAAAATAGAGTCGTTCCAGCGCGCTAATCCAATCGGATACAGTATCATGTGCAACCTGCAGGTCCTCTCTTAACGAGTTGATCGACAGCGGGGATCCAACTCTATAAGGAAGCAGTAAGGCAAGTTGTTCAACCAAAGAAATAGTCCTAATTTGAGTGATCTCCCTTAAATCTTCCCTAATGAGTAACTCACGTCTCCGAGTTGACCACCTTCTATGCTGAAGTTCATCATCTTTAAAAAAGGGCTCAGGAAAGCCACTTCGAGCTTCCAGCTGTCGCCAGGCAGACTGAACTCCCTTTTCTATACCATCCAAATGGAGCCAATCTATAGGTGGAGCTACTAATTTACCATGACTCAATTCACCAACAGAAAAAGGATGCAGTCGCAAAAGCTCATACCGCCCTAATAAGCTATCTCCGCTTTTTTGGAATACATCCAAACGGGCACTTCCGGTCACAAGAACTTTTAATGTTGATGCTTTCTTGTCATAAAGGCCCTTCAACCAAGACTTCCAACGAGCGTATTTATGAAGTTCATCTAATACTAAGGCTTCTGCCTCTACTGATTTCATAAAAGTGGGTTTTAAAAGTCTTTCACGATCTTCTGGAATATCCCAATTCAGTGAAATGCCATTCTTATTTTTAATCCAATCCTGAGCAAGTGTTGTTTTCCCGACTTGCCGTGGCCCCGAAAGTAAGACAAATTTATCATCTGCGAATTGCTCAAGTACTTTATCTAAATAGCGCATTTACTTTACAATAGCACGCTTTCCACCCAACTGGAAAAAAATCATGATTTTTTTCCAGTTGGGTGGAAAGCGTGCAAATCGATCTAACAGTCCATGGAATATAGATGCTTAAATAGTATCCTCAATAGGAAATGGGGTTCGAGTAGCAACGGAACGAAAAGTGTAGATAAGTAAATTGGTTCACAGTCAAAACATAGATGACTTATTTGAAAGTGGAAATAAAAGGGAAAAAGCGGCGGACATTTCTCACGGAAACATGGGATGGTTTGGCCGCTCTTTTGTTTTATCCTCCTACTTACATTTGCATATCCGCATCCGTGTAAGACCCTTTTCCCTTGGGCTTTTACAGCTTAAAAATCAAAATAACCTTTTAAGATGCCTCTTTTTGCACTTTCTCAAACCCACAATCAATCACTACTTTTGAGTAAAGAGCAACAGGCCTTAACCTCTCTCTATTTCCATCTAATTCTCTTACGAGCCTAATGAGCCCGAGCGATTCAAGCGTATGGACTTCTTTTAAAATAAAGGGTTGAGATTTCCCCAGTTTTTCAGCAAGAGCGTAAATAGAATTTGGCTTTTCCCGGAAAATTGCTCCAAAAATCTCAAGCCTACTTTCCGTAATCAGTTGAAGCAGAGTCTTTATACTTTTTGACACTAATTCATCGGGTTTAACGTATGGCGTTCCTCCAACGGCTTTTTTTACTCTTTTTGAAAGCGAGAGCTCATCAGGAATATATCTAAATGTGAATGTCTTCATAAAAGCTTTCCTCTAATTCTCCAAAATGCTCAGTGACTTTTTTCTCAAAAAACTTAAGGGCCTCGTCTAACGTTTCATGCTGAACCTGAATCTGATCCCCCTGATCTAAATGGTAGTGAATCCCGTAGGGATAATGCGCGTCCATAAGTACTCTTTTACTGGGTGATTTAGGTTGAAAAGCAATCCAGCTTAATTTGTACCGCTACAAAAATAATCCCGCCTTGTCAGGCGCAATTTCTAAGAGTCTGTTTTAAAAGGTCACGAACTATTAATTGGAGCGAGGCGCTTTAGCATTA